>NZ_QPJN01000021.1:0-43903 GCF_003338615.1 Halanaerobium sp. DL-01 | reverse complement strand
GTTCAACCCTATTTCTTCCTTCATTTCGTTAAGATTCATTGACTAAAAATTTCAATATTCCTGCATCTCCCCTTTTTGCAGCAGTATATAAAAAATGGGGAAAGTCCAGTAAAATCAGAGATATAGAAAAATGGTTGAATTAAGAAAAAATAAGAAATACAAAGTTCAGGGAGGATAAATACTTTAGACAGAGAACTGTTTATAAGAAATGCGCTAAAAGTGTATGGGGGGTAAATTATGTACGAAATATTAGAAAAAGAAGTTTTAGCACCAACAATTAAGAAAGTCAAAGTAAAAGCACCACTTATTGCCAGAAAGACTGAGCCGGGAAATTTTATCATTCTTAGAGTTGATGAGAAGGGAGAAAGAATTCCGCTTACTGTAGCTGACCATGATGATAAAACTGGTGAAATAACTATTATCTTTCAGGAAGTAGGTTATTCTACCAAACTGCTGGGCAGTCTGGAAAAAGGAGATTATATCCAGGATATAGTTGGCCCACTGGGCCATCATATTAAAATGGAGGGTTACAAAAAAGTAGTACTTCTTGGTGGAGGTTCTGGAACAGCACTGCTGTACCCCAAGGTAAAAGGTTTTTACGAAATGGGAGCAGAAGTTATTACAATAACAGGAGCCAGAACTAAAAATCTTGTCATACTGGAAGAAGAACTGGACAATTATAGTGACAGGCTTTTTATTACAACAGATGATGGAAGCTATGGGCATCACGGATTTGTCACAGATGTACTGAAAGATCTCCTTGATCAAGAAGATAATATAGATCTGGTCATTGCAATTGGACCTGTTCCGATGATGAGAGCTGTTGCTGATATGACCGAAGATTATGGTATAAAAACAATAGTCAGCTTAAATTCAATAATGGTTGATGGCACAGGCATGTGTGGAGCCTGCCGTGTTACAGTTGGTGGAGAAACCAAATTCACCTGTGTTGATGGACCAGCTTTTGATGGACACAAAGTTGATTTTGAAGAACTTATGAACAGATTAAGCTTTTATCAGGATGAAGAAGCACTTGCAGGAGAAATGGAAGAAGAGGTGAACGGATAATGGCGTTGAAACCAAAGAAAACTCCGATGAAAGAACAGCCACCAGAAGAAAGAATAAATAATTTTGATGAAGTTCCCAGAGGATATTCTGATGAAGATGCAGCTTTAGAAGCAGAAAGGTGTTTACAGTGTAAACATCAGCCATGTGTTGACGGCTGCCCTGTAAGTGTACCGATTCCTCAGTTTATTCAGGCAGTTAAAGATGGGGATGTAATAAAAGCAAATCAGATTATTAAATCTAAAAATAATCTTCCTGCTGTATGTGGACGGGTATGTCCACAGGAAGAACAGTGTGAAGAAGTATGTGTAATGGGGATTAAAAATGAACCTGTAGCTATTGGAAGACTTGAAAGATATGTTGCAGATTATAATATGGATCGGGGAACTGATAAGGCTTCTAAAGAAGAAATAGAAAAGTATAGAATTCCTGAACTGGAAGGAAAAAAAGCAGCAGTAATAGGTGCAGGTCCTGCCGGCCTAACCGCTGCAGCTGATCTGGCTAAATACGGGTTTAAAGTGACTATATTTGAAGCCCTGCATGCTACAGGTGGAGTGCTCAGATATGGTATTCCAGAGTTCAGACTGCCTAAAGCTATTGTTGATGAAGAAGTTGAAGGCATAAAAAATCTTGGTGTTGATATTCAGCTTAATGTTGTAGTTGGAAAAACTATTACCATCGATGAACTTTTTGCAGATGGATATGAAGCAGTATTTATTGGTACAGGTGCAGGCCTGCCCAAGTTTATGAATATTCCTGGAGAGAATTTGAATGGAGTTTATTCTGCCAATGAGTTTTTAACAAGAGTAAACCTTATGAAGGCATATAAGTATCCAGAATATAAAACACCCATTAAAGTACAGGATAAAGTTGCTGTAGTTGGTGGGGGAAATGTTGCCATGGATGCAGCAAGAACAGCTAGAAGACTGGGAGCAGAAAAGGTATATATAGTTTACCGTCGGGCAGAAGAACAGATGCCGGGAAGAGATGAAGAAATTGAACATGCAAAAGAAGAAGGAATTATCTTTAAACTGCTGAATAATCCAGTTGCCATACATGGGAAAAATGGTAGAGTTGATAAAATGGAATGTATTCAGATGGAGCTTGGAGAAAAGGATTCATCAGGCAGGAGACGCCCAATCCCTATTGAGGGTTCAAACTGGATGCTTGATTTAGACACAGTAATTATAGCTATTGGTCAGAGCCCCAATCCAATGCTTACTAAAAACACTAAAGATTTAGAAACAGAATCATGGGGTGGAATTATTACCGATGAAAACTTGAAAACCAGCCGTGCAGGTGTATATGCCGGCGGAGATGTTGTAACCGGAGCTGCAACTGTAATTAAAGCAATGGGTGCAGGCAAAAAAGCGGCAGAAAATATTAAGGAATATGTTCTAAATAAAAATAAATAGAAAGTTTTGATAAAAATGGAATTAAATAGAGAAATAAAACTGTTTACAGTTGAAGAAATAACAAATTATTTAAAAGGTATGATAAATAATGACCACCTGCTGCAGGATTTCTGGATAACAGGTGAAATTTCCAATTTTTATCACCACAGTTCCGGGCATATGTATTTTACATTAAAAGATAATTTATCCCAGTTAAAATGTGTTATGTTTAAGGGATATAATAATTCACTGGATTTTGAGCCTGAAGATGGACAGAAAGTCACCGCAAGAGGTAATCTTGATATATATAAACGCAGAGGCGAATATCAGTTTTATGCCAGAGAAATGCAGGTTGAAGGCAGAGGAGCACTATTTATAGCTTTCGAAAAATTGAAGAAAAAGTTAAAGGAAGAAGGTCTATTTGCTCCTGAAGAAAAAAAAGCAATCCCAATTCTTGCTAAAAGAATTGGGATTATTACTTCTCCAACAGGGGCAGCAGTAAGAGATGTTCTTTCCGTTATGAAGAGGAGAAGAGGTAATTTTTCTGCTTTAATAGTACCCACACATGTTCAGGGAAAAAAGGCAGCAGCTGAGATTATAGAGGCACTGGAATATTTAAACAGCCGTGATGATATAGATCTTATTATTGTTACCCGTGGTGGTGGTTCTATAGAAGATCTCTGGCCTTTCAATGAAGAGTTGGTTGCCAGAGCAATCTACAATTCCAGGCTGCCGGTTATTAGTGGTGTTGGTCATGAAACAGATTTTACTATATCCGATTTTGTGGCAGATCTCAGAGCTCCCACACCTTCAGCAGCTGCAGAAATTGCAACTGCAAATAGGGAGGAAATACTAAATAGACTTGATAGTCTTAAAGAAAGGTTAAAAACATCTATAAAAAATAATTTAAAAAACAGAAGAGAAAAAATTGACAGTCTTTCTAAACGGAGAATATTTGCAAAACCGGAAGAACTTTTTTTTCAGTATGAACAGCTTTTAGATCAATTTGAAAGCAGATTAAAGCATGAGATAGAAAATACATATAATCACTACAATAATAAATATCAGCTTCTATATGAAAAACTTAATAATTTAAGCCCATTAAATACTCTTTCCAGAGGTTATGCTGTGCTGAACGATAAAAACAATAAGCTGATTAAAACTGTTGATGATGTAGAAAAAGGCGATTATCTTTCTGCAAAACTTGTGGATGGGAAATTAGGACTCAGGCTGGAAAGTAAAGAAAAAGCAGGTGAATATGATGACTGAAGAAACAAATGATATAAAGTTTGAAAAAGCGCTGGAAGAATTAGAGAAAATAGTTAATGAACTGGAAAAAGGAGGCCTATCACTGGAAGATTCACTGGATAAATTTAGCAGAGGTATGAAGCTCATAAAAATGTGCCACACCAGGCTGGATAAAGCAGAGAAAGAAATTGAATTGGTGCTGAAAGAAAATGGAGAATTCAGTAAAACTGTTAATTTTGAAGACGATAATGAGGATGAAGATAAATGAAAAACATAAAAAAAATTCTGACTGTAAAGGCAGAAAAAATTGATAGAGAATTAAATAAATTATTTGATCTGAAGGAAACAGAATTATCACCTACATTAAGTAGAGCAATGGAATATACTGTTTTCTCTGGTGGTAAAAGGATAAGACCTGTTTTAACACTTCTTACTGCAGAGATGTTAAATGGTAATACTGATGCTGCCTTAAAAGCTGGATCTGCTCTGGAGCTTATACACAGCTATTCTTTAATTCACGATGATCTGCCTAGTATGGATGATGATGATTTTAGACGCGGAAAAGCAGCAAATCACAGAGTTTTTGGAGAAGGAATAGCTGTTCTGGCAGGTGATGCACTTTTAACATATGCTTTTGAAATATTATCTGCCTTAAAAATAAGTGCAGAAAAAAGGATTAAAATTATCAGTTTAATTTCTACTGCATCAGGCTATCAGGGTATGGTTGGTGGTCAGGTTCTGGATTTAGAAGGAGAAAATAAAAATCTTGATTTAGAAGAGATGCAGAAAGTTCACCGAGGTAAAACAGGTGCACTTATAAAAGCATCTGTCCTTACAGGTGCATACTGCAGTGATACAGATAAAGATGAGATTGATGCTCTGACCGATTATTCAGAAAATCTTGGAGTTACTTTTCAGATTGTAGATGATTTACTTGATGTAGTTGGTGATGAAGAAAAATTAGGTAAGGCTGTCGGCAGTGATGATAAATTAAATAAATCGACCTATCCAAAACTACTTGGTATTGATGGAGCCAAAAAAGCAGCCGAAAAATATGCTTTAGCTGCAGCAGATGCACTGGATGTTTTTGGAGATGAAGCCCGTCATCTTAAAGAACTGGTACAATTTGTACTCTACAGGCAGAGCTAATTGAACAGTATAAGTTATTATGTTATAATTAAACAAAATGTGAGTGGTGCAGTATCCTAGTCAGTGTATTATTCTTGAAGACGGGCCTAAAAATCCGTCAGCGGGCATATCGATGAAGTTCTTTACATCGGCTGCTGACGCCCAGTCGGGAGCTGATGTAGGGAGTTAAGGGTTTGGGGCGATCCACAATGGCATGTGGGCGTTGACCCCTTTCCCGTGGAGGCCTGGTATTTATTCCAGCTTGGAATAAATCTAGGTTAACCTGCCCAGCCGTAAGGTTTGGGTAGTGTAGCCTGCTTTGAGTGGTACTGGAGACAGTAGCAAAACATATAATTTTGGATCCAAATTATATGTTGAACCTGCTGGAAACCTTTACTGCAAAAGAAGCTAGGGAGTAGTTTAAACACTGTTAAGGAAAACTTCTAGGCTGTCTGCTAGTCAGGATACAGTGGAGATTAAAGTGTGGTCTGAGTGGTAATCCAGTTCTATATAAGGGTAACCATATAGTCGAAATTTAATGAGAAATCGCCTGTTCTGGTGACAGAAGGGGGTATTTCGGGGGAAAACCTACTGGACCTAAGCCACAGCATTTATTTGCTGTATCACCACTCACAAATTTTTTGAAAAATACATTACAATTTAAAATATAAATTTAATTAAAGAAATGATATAATAAACTTAATGAGGTGTATAAAGTTTGGATAATTTGCGCAGCAGTATTATTATTGCTATCATTACTTTTTTTATTGCAGTATTTGTTACCTTCAGTTCCCAAACTCAGATACAGTTTGTTTCTTTACCAGCGGCAGTAATTATACTTCTGCTTATTATAATAACGGGTATAATTGCAGATATGGTGGGGGTGGCAGCTACAGTTGCTAGACCTGAACCATTTAATGCAAAAGCTGCCAAAAAAATATTTGGAGCAAAATCCGGACTTTTTCTGGTTAAACATGGTGATAAAGTTGCCAGCCTGATGTGTGATATAGTTGGAGATATATGTGGTACAATCAGTGGAGCAATAGGAGCAGTAATAGTTATTAGAATTGTAAATACTTATAATTTTTCCAATGTTATTACCAGTCTAATTATTATAGGCCTTACATCTTCTCTTACAGTTGGTGGGAAGGCCTTCTTTAAAAGCTATGGTATAAAAAAATCCAGTGAAATTATATTTTTTACAGGTAAAGTAGTCGCCTTTTTTGGACTAGCTGCAGATTATCTGCACAGTTTTTTTAAATAGATTTGTTAGGAGTGAATTTATGTATAAATTTTTATCTCAGATAGATGGACCTGAAGACCTCAAAAAAATGAATTATGCTGAGCTTGAACATCTTGCAGATGAAATCAGAGCCTTTCTTATTGAATCAGTTTCTAAAACCGGAGGCCATTTAGCTTCAAATCTCGGTACAGTGGAGCTTACAATTGCACTCCATTACTATCTTAACAGCCCAGCAGATAAAATAATCTGGGATGTAGGCCACCAGTCATATACTCATAAAATACTGACAGGCCGCAGAGATAATTTTGATACATTAAGACAGCTGAATGGATTAAGTGGTTATCCTAAGTACGAAGAAAACAAACATGATATAATAAATGTAGGTCACAGCAGCACTTCTATATCTTCTGCTCTTGGACTGGCGCTTGCTCGTGATATAAAAGGAGAAAAGGGTGATATTTATGCTGTTATTGGTGATGGTGCTATGACAGCTGGTATGGCTTTTGAGGCAATGAACCATGCCGGTGAATTGGGAACAAATTTTAATGTTATATTAAATGATAATAAAATGTCGATTGCAGATAATGTAGGGGCACTTTCTCAGTATCTTTCTACTATAACTGCCGATCCAGCATTAAATCACCTTAAAGAAGATGTTGAATTTATACTCAAACATATTCCTAAATTTGGCAGCAGACTTACTCAGACGGCAGAGAGAATAAAAAAAGGTCTCAAATATTTAATGATTTCCGGAGTGCTGTTCGAAGAAATGGGATTTAAATATATTGGTCCAATTGATGGTCACAATATAAAAGAACTGATCGATCATTTTAAAAAAGCAGATCAGATAAAAAAACCTGTACTGCTGCATGTAATCACTAAAAAAGGAAAGGGATTTCAGCCTGCAGAAAACAATCCAAGTCAATATCATGGGGTTAGTCCAGCTAAAGGAAAAAAAGAAAAAAATAAATCTAAAAAAACAAAACTCACATACAGTAAAATATTTGGTAGAACCCTGCAGAAACTGGCCGATAATGATGAGAAAATTACAGCAATTACAGCTGCAATGCCTTCCGGTACAGGTTTAGTTGGTTTTGCCGAAAAATATCCAGCCAGATATTTTGATGTCGGAATAGCCGAACAGCATGCAGTAACATTATCCGCCGGCCTGGCCAGAGGTGGTATGAATCCAGTTTGTGCTATATATTCTACTTTTCTGCAGAGGGCATATGATCAGGTTATTCATGATATCTGTCTTCAGAACCTGCCGCTGACAATTGCGGTAGACAGGGCTGGGATAGTCGGTCATGATGGAGAAACGCATCAGGGATTATTCGATTTTTCATTTTTAAGACCTATTCCAAATATCATTATAATGGCACCAAGAGATGGAGCACAGCTTCAGGATATGCTTTATACTGCAGTAAATCATTCCGGACCAGCTGTAGTTAGATATCCTCGAGGAGAGGTCAGCGGTTCTGATGAAGAAAAAGATTTTGAAAAAATAGAAATTGGGAAGGCAGAACAACTTATAGAAGGAGAAGAATTTGTTATTCTGGCAGCAGGGTCTTGTGTATATCCAGCTAAAAAAGCTGCTGAAGTAATGAAAAAACACGGATATTCTCCTGCACTGGTAGATGCCAGATTTGTAAAGCCACTTGATGAAGAGATGTTTTCAGATCTTTTTAGAAAATATAAAAAGATTATTACTGCAGAAGAACATGTTTTAAATGGCGGTTTTGGTTCAGCTGTACTGGAATTTGCAGAACAAAATGGGTTTAATCCAGCAAAAATATATAGAATTGGTATTCCGGATGAATTTGTACCACATGGTTCTATGGAAGAAATACGCAGTTTTTATGATTTAGATGCAGAAGGAATAATTAAACACTGTTTAAAAGCTTTAGATTATGATCAGGAGGTTTCTGAACTATGGCCGGAAAAGAAAGATTAGATATACTTTTATCGGAAAGAGGTTTATTTTCCAGCCGCAGCCGGGCAAAACGTGCAGTTATGGCAGGTATTGTTTATATTGACGGGGTATTAGTAGATAAAGCTGGAACCCGTATAAAAAAAGATGCAGATATTGAAATAAAGGGTGACAAAAATCCCTATGTGAGCAGGGGAGGATATAAGCTGGAAAAAGCTCTGCAGGTTTTTGCTGTTGACCCTGCTGGAATTGAAGCAATTGATATTGGTGCTTCTACAGGAGGATTTACTGACTGCCTGCTCCAGAATGGAGCAAAAAAAGTTTATGCAGTAGATGTGGGTTATGGTCAGCTTGCCTGGAAACTGAGAAATGATGAGCGAGTTGAAGTTTATGAGCGCTGTAATTTTAGGTATTTAGAGTTTGATCAGCTGCCGGTAAAGGCACCTTTAATTGTGACAGATGTATCTTTTATTTCTCTGCGGCTTATTGTACCCGGGGTAAAAAAATTTTTGAAAAAGCCCGGAGATTTTATTGCCCTTATAAAACCTCAATTTGAGGCAGGTAGAGAAAGGGTTGGCAAAAAAGGAGTAGTCAAAGATCCGGCAGTTCACAGAGATGTTATACTTTCTTTAAGCGGTTTTTTTATGTCAGAAGGATTTAAACTTAAAGGACTAAATTATTCTCCTATAACAGGAGCTGAAAGCAGCAATATAGAGTATTTAATTCACCTGAAATATACTACAAATAATGCAGATAATATTGAAGAAACAGCCAGCACAAACAATACTTATGATAATATAGTCAGTGATAAAGATAGTACTTTTGCAAATAAATTTAACAATAAAGAATGGAAATATCATGTGGAGAAAATAGTTTCTAAAGCACATAAAGAACTTGGGAGGTAAAAATATGTCCACACCGGGAATGGTTCTAAATCTTGCAAAAAAGGAAGCTTTTTCTACTGCCCAAAATGCTGCAGACTGGTTTATAAAAAAAGGTATTGAATTTTACATAGAAAAGGAAGCTGCTTCTTATCTGGGCCAGCAAAAAAGAGGAGCTACCTACCAGCAGCTCAGAGAAAAAGCGGATTATATAATTGTCTTTGGTGGAGATGGAACATTTCTTCACACATCCCACCATTTTATTGGTAGTGGTGTACCACTACTGGGAATAAACATTGGTCAGCTTGGCTTTTTAACAGATATAGAAACCGAAGAACTGGAAAAAGCTCTGCATATGGTAAATCAGAAAAAATATAAAATAGAGCACAGAATGATGATAAAAGCAGAACATTTTAGAAATGGAGAAAAAATAGAAAAAAATTATGCTTTAAATGATTATGTTGTAAACAGAAGTCCTGATTCCCGGATGGTTAAAATTAAACTTCATATAAATGACGAGCTGGTGAACCGATTTAGATCAGATGGATTAATTATCTCCACACCAACAGGTTCAACTGCATATTCTCTTTCAGCAGGTGGTCCAATTATAAATCCAAGACAGGTGAGGGCAATATTAATAACACCTATTTGCCCACACAACCTGCATATGCGTCCAATGGTAATATCCGGGAACGAAAAAATTTGTATTGAAATAGAAGGGGACAGCGGCAGTATTTTTGGTACTGTAGATGGCCACGATAACTCTGAATTGATGAGTGGAGATAAAATCTACATAGAAGCTGCAGATAGAGAAATTTCTATTATTAAACTTCCGGATAGGACCTTTTATACTATTTTGAAAGAAAAGATGAATCTTGCATAATTTTGATTGGGGGATAAAAGATGCTCAGTGATTTACAGGTTAAAAATTTTGCATTAATAGATCAAAGCACCATTAATTTTAAAAGTGGTTTAAATGTTTTAACCGGTGAAACTGGGGCGGGTAAATCAATAATTATTGGAGCTTTAGATATGCTTTTAGGTGCACGTGCTTCAACAGATGTAATAAGAACAGGTAAAAATTCTGCATATATTTCGGCTTTTTTTCAGCCAGATCAGCTTGATATTATAAATAATACAATTGATGAAGCCGGTATTGAAACAGAAAAAAATGGAGTTTTAATTGCACGTGAAATAAAAGCAAATGGTCGAAATAGAACCTTAATCAACGGTCAGCTTGCAACTCTCAGGCTGGTTAAAAATATAAGCAGATATCTGCTGGATATACATGGTCAGCATGAGCATCAACTTCTTTTGGATCAAAAATTCCATTTAATGATACTGGATGAATTTATAGGTGAAAAAATAAAAGTACTAAAAAATGAAATTAAGGAGATCTATCAGGAATATCAGCTGACTGTAGAAAAACTGAGTAATATGGAACTTGATGATTCACAGCGTGTAAGAGAACTCGATCTGATAAATTTTCAGATAGAAGAAATAGAATCAGCTCAGTTAAAAGAAGGTGAGTATGAAGTACTAAAGGAGAAATATAACACACTTTCTCATGCTGAGGAGATATTTAAAATAACCGGTAATTTGATTTCTGTGCTGACAGGTGATGACTATTCTGACGGTGGTATTGTAGAAAAACTGGGTATTTTAAAAAATGAGCTGGAAGATGCAGCTGATTTTGATAAAAGACTTAAAAATCTCGAAGAAAGATTTGCTGATATATTTTTCAATCTCGAAGATTTTAGTTTTAAAATTCAGGATTATCACGACACATTTGATTATGATAAAGAAGAGCTTACAGCAATTACAAAAAGAATGGATCTTATTAACAGACTGCTGCGCAAATATGGAAGCAGTACTGCAGAGATAAAAGAATATCTGGATGAATTATATGAAAAAAAAGATCATCTGGAAAATATTGAAGAAAAAATTGCAAAATTAAAAAAAGAAAAAAATAGCCTGAAGAAAAATTTAATAAATAAAGCAGAAAAACTTTCTGTTATTAGAAAAGATCGCGCAGCTGTTTTTGAAAAAAGGCTGAAAGAAGAACTCAGTGATCTCGCAATGGAAAATGCAAAATTTAAAGTAATTTTTACAAAAAAAAATCCTGGCATAGATGGAATCGATAGGGTAGAATTTCTGATTTCACCCAATCCTGGTGAAGACTTAAAAGCACTGACAAAAATAGTATCTGGTGGAGAATTATCCAGAATAATGCTGGCTTTAAAAACTATTACTGCCAATTTGGATCAGGTTGATACACTTGTTTTCGATGAAGTTGACAGTGGAGTTGGTGGTAAAATAGCTGTAAAAATGGCTGAAAAATTATTTAATATTTCTTTAAAACGTCAGATTATATGTATTACTCATCTGCCACAGATTGCCAGTATGGGAAATCACCACTTTTTGATCAGCAAAAAAACTGAAAAAAACAGGACATTTACCAATATCGATATTTTAGATAGAGAAGCTAGAACTAGAGAATTAGCAAGAATGCTCGGTACAGGTGAATTAACCGAAAAAGCAGCAGCAAATGCAGGGGAAATGTTGAATCTTGCTTTTAGAAAAAAAGAAAGTTTATTGGCAGCTTTCAAAAATTAATTAGTTTTAACTTTAAAATCTAAAATAAACTGTATTATGTCAGGAGTGTCTAATATGAAAAAAAATATAGATATAATTATAGTAGATGATAATAAAGAGTTCTGTCAGTTATTGAGCGAATATTTTTCTCTTCAGGATGATATTAATGTTTTAGGGGTTGCCCATGATGGTTATCAGGGATTGGAATTGGTCAAGAATACTGAGGCAGATGTATTAATTCTTGATTTAATAATGCCATATTTAGATGGGATGGGTGTAATGGAGGAAATGAATAAAAAGGGTTTAAATGAAGCCATAAAAACCATAATACTGACTGCTTTTGGACAGGAAGAAATTACTCAGCGACTGGTAGAACTAGGTGCAAGCTATTATATAATGAAACCTTTTGATCTTGATAAGCTGATTAAAAGAATTAAGCAGATGGTTGCTCCACCATCAGTAGAAGGAAACAGGGGGTTGGCCGACAGTGATGATTTATTAATTTTTAAAAATAATGTAGATTTAAATGTCAAAATAACAGAAGTTATGCATAATCTTGGCATACCAGCTCACATAAAAGGCTACCTTTATATTAGAGAGGCTGTAGAGCTTGTAATTAAGGATATTGAGTTTCTAGGAGCTATCACAAAAAAACTGTATCCAGCAGTAGCAGAAAAATTTGATTCCAAACCAAGTCGTGTCGAAAGAGCAATAAGACATGCAATAGAAGTTGTTTGGACTCGAGGTAATGCTGAAGTGCTGGATGAATATTTTGCTAGTACAGTGGGAGGAAATAAAAATAAACCAACCAATTCTCAATTCATAGCTAGAATTGCAGATAAGCTGAGGCTGGAAATTGAGAGTGAAAAAGTAAAAAGGGGTTAAAATTATGGGCTCTCATATTCTTCATGTTAAATCAGCAATTGACAGAATGAAAAAGATTCTTCTGCACAGATCAGGGTAGAGAAGCCCCAGATGTATTAGTATGCCTTTATTAAGAGAAAAATATTTTAATTTAAATTATGCTGGAAGGAAGGTGCAGCTTTATATTGAAAAAACAGATCAAACATAATGCTATTATAGATGCTACTCATGATGGAATAATTTCAATAGATAAAGATGGCAAAATAGAGCTCTTTAACAGAGCTGCTGAGAGAATATTAGGTCTTAAAAAAGAAAATATTATCGGAAAAGATGTAGAAGAAGTTATAGAAAATACCAGGATGCATTATGTTCTTAAATCCGGAAAAATGGAATTAAATCAGACCCAGTATGTTGGTGGGCTTACCATAATGACTAATAGAATGCCTGTTAGAAATGAAGCAGGAGAAATCATTGGGGCGGTTGCTGTTTTTAGAGATATAGAAGAAGTAAAGAGATTTGCAGAAGAAATTACAGATTTAAAAGAATCCAGAGCTCTTTTAGAAGCAGTTATTAATTCCACTCAGGATGCTATTTCAGTTGTAGATGAAGAAGGAAAGGGAATTATGATTAACCCTGCCTACACCAGACTGACAGGTTTAACCGAAGAAGATGTAATTGGAAAACCAGCCAGTGTTGATATTGCTGAAGGAAAGAGCATGCATTATAAAGTTTTAAAAACAAGAGAGCCAGTCTATAATGTGCGTATGAAGGTGGGGCCAAATAAAAAGGATGTAATTGTTGATGTAGCACCAATAATTGTCGGTGAAAAATTAAAGGGCAGTGTTGGAGTTATAAAAGATGTCTCAGAAATCAAAAAATTGACAGAGGAACTTAATCAGGCTAAAAAACTTATAAGGCAATTGAGGGCTAAATATACTTTCAGTGATATAGTGGGGAAAAGTGATAAAATGCAGCGGATTATAAACCTTGCCAGAAAAGCTGCTCATACACCTGTGACAGTTCTCCTCAGAGGTGAAAGTGGAACCGGTAAGGAGCTGTTTGCCCATGCAATTCACAATGAAAGCCCGCGCAGTAAATATAAATTTGTTCGGGTCAACTGTGCTTCACTTACAGATAGTATACTGGAAAGTGAGCTTTTTGGCTATGAAGAAGGAGCTTTTACAGGTGCAAAAAAGGGTGGTAAAAAAGGGCTTTTTGAAGAAGCTGATGGAGGAACAATATTTCTGGATGAAATAGGAAAGATAAATTTTAATCTGCAGGCGAAACTGCTGCGAGTTCTGCAGGAAAAGGAAATTGTACGTGTTGGTGGTTCAAAACCAATTAATGTAGATGTGAGGATTATTGCTGCTACCAATACTGACCTGGAATCAGCAATTGAAAATGGAAAATTTCGCAGAGATCTTTATTACAGATTAAATGTTTTTCCACTGGAAATTCCACCACTCAGAAAGCGGAAAGAAGATCTGCCTCTGCTTGTCAAACACATTATTAAAAAGCTCAATCAGGAATATGGAAAAACTGTTAGGGGTATTTCTGATGCAGCAATGCTGAAGTTAAGCTCATATGAATGGCCGGGAAATGTGAGAGAGCTGGAAAATATTTTAGGTAGAGCTATGATCTATGTTTCTTTTGAAGAGGGTATTGTAGATATAGATGACCTACCTGTACTTGATGATAAATGTGAATCTGACAGTGACAAATTTACTTTTAATGATAGATTTACTCTTGAGAAAGTAGACCTGGCAGAAATTATTGCCAGAACAGAAAGAAGAGCCATAATCAGTGCTCTTAAAAAGGCAGATGGAAACAGAACAAAAGCAGCCGATATTCTTGGTATAGCTGTTAGAAGTCTATATTACAAACTGAGCAAATATGGTATCAATCAGTAGTTAGGATAAATAATACGATAAAAGCAGAAATTTATTTGTCATTATACTTCTATTTATTAAAATTTTTATATTACAGTTTATTAAATAATATATATAACTGCAAATAACTGCCTGCAAATTTTTTCATTAATGAATATTTTTGCAGTTAAAATTTTCAGAAAATAAAAAAATGATATATATGATGCTGAAAATCCCCGCTGTAAGGGGATTTTTTATTATTTTTTAAATATTATGTGAATGGAATAAATATTGCATATTTATATAGTGTGGAGGTGATAAAAATGTTTTCAGATATGGATCAGCTAATTGAAATGGCAAAAACCGGAGAGATGCTTAAGATTTCTGTGGCTCAGGCAGAGGATAAAACAGTTCTCAAAAGCTTAAAAAAAGCCTATGAAGAAAAAATTGCTGAACCGATTCTGATAGGCAGTAAAGAAAAAATTGAAAATATTTTACAAGAAATAAATTTTACTGCAGATTTAGAAATTATCAACAGCATGTCACATGAAGAATCTGCCTACAAAGCTATGCAGATAGTCGAAGAAGGTAAAGCAGAAATGCCGATGAAAGGTATGATTAATACGGGAACTATTCTGCGTGCAATGCTTGACAGAAAATTTTCTTTTAGAAGAGATCACCTTTTAAGCCTTGTTTCTCTTATTTATCTGGAGAATCAAAATCGCTTTGTTATAATTACAGATGGTGGAATGAATATATCTCCGGGTCTGGAAGAAAAAGTAGAGATTATTGAGAATGCAGCTTTTTTTGCCAGAAAATTAGGGATTTCCAGTCCAAAAGTAGCTTTACTTGCAGCAGTAGAAACTGTCAATCAATCTATGCAGTCTACAGTAGAAGCTGCGGTGATTTCTAAAATGAGTGACCGCGGACAGATTGATGTGGTAGTTGACGGCCCACTTGCATTTGATAATGCTGTATTAAAACAGGCAGCAGAAAAAAAGGGTATCAGGGGAGAAGTAGCAGGTGAAGCAGATATATTGGTTGTTCCAGATATAGAATCTGGAAATATTCTATATAAAACACTGGTAGTGCTGTTTGAGCAGCCAACCGCAAGCCTTATTATGGGGGCTAATATACCTCTAATTATTAGCTCCAGAGCAGATTCTCTGGATACTAAATTTAATTCTATCGCTTTAGGTAAATTATTTGTAAGAAATCTTGTTTTAGGAAAATAAATATCAGTCTTGTCAGATAATTTATATTTTTTAATTAAAATACCAAAATTTAAAAGGAGGAAATTAGATGAATATTTTTGAAAGAATGGAAAAACATGATTATGAGCAGGTAGTTTTTAATTATGATGAGGTTTCTGGATTAAAGGCGATTATATGTATTCATGATACAACACTTGGACCTGCACTTGGTGGAACAAGAATCTGGAATTACAAAAATGAAGAAGAAGCTTTAAATGATGTAATTAGGCTGGCAAGAGGAATGACATATAAGTCTGCTGCTGCTGGACTAAATCTCGGTGGTGGAAAGGCTGTCATAATTGGTGATCCAGATAAAATAAAAAGTGAAGAGCTGCTGCGTGCTTATGGCAGATTTGTTCAGAGTCTAAATGGACGCTATATTACTGCTGAAGATGTAAATACATGTGTTGATGACATGAAATTTGTGGCTGAAGAAACCGATTTTGTTACCGGACTTCCAGGTACAAGCGGAGATCCTTCTCCTGTAACTGCCTATGGATGCTGGAGAGGTATGAAAGCAGCTGCAGATGAATTTTACGGTTCACCTGATTTAAAAGGAAAGGTAGTTGCTATACAGGGAGTTGGACATGTTGGTTATTACCTTGCTAAACATATAGCTGATGAAGGTGGAAAATTAATTATTACAGACATTAAACAGGAAAATCTTGATATGGTTCTGAATGAAGTAGATGCTGAAGTTGTTAGTCCGGAAGATATCTATGGAGTTGAATGTGATATCTTTGCTCCCTGTGCTCTTGGTGCAGTGATAAATGATGATACAATACCGAAATTAAAAGCAGATATAGTAGCTGGGTCTGCCAATAATGTGCTGGCTGAAACAAGACATGGAGATATGCTTGAAGATAAAGGTATATTATATGTACCTGATTACGTTATCAATGCTGGTGGAGTTATCAATGTATATGATGAACTGCTCGGATATAATGAAGAAAGAGCAATGGCAAAGGCAAGCAAAATTTATGATAATGTCAAAAAAGTTTTTGCAATCAGTAAAAGAGATAATATACCAACCTATAAAGCAGCTGATATAATGGCAGAAGAGAGAATAGAAAAAATAGCAAAAGTAAGAAGTAATTTAATACCAAGGGACTGATGTTATGAAATATAAGATACTGGTAATTAATCCAGGTTCCACTTCAACCAAACTGGCAGTTTTTGAAAATAAAGACAGGATAATTGAAGAAAATATATCTCATACTGAAGAAGAAATGGAGAAATTTCCGACCATTGTAGATCAGACTAAGATGAGGTACAGTCATATTATGGATTTTCTGCGTAAACATAATATCAATATTCAATCTCTGTCTGCTGTAGTTGGACGTGGGGGGCTTTTAAAGCCCCTTCCGGGTGGAACATATAATATAAATCAAAAAATGATTGATACTGTTAAAAGTCAAAAATACGGTAAACATGCAAGTAATTTAGGAGCACTGCTGGCTAAAAGAATTGCAGATACTGCAGCTATACCTTCTTTTATTGTAGATCCAGTAGTTGTTGATGAAATGAGTGAAATAGCTAAAATAACAGGCATACCGGAACTTAAAAACAGGAGCATATTCCATGCCCTTAATCAGAGAGAAGTTGCCAGAAACCACGCTGAAATGACAGGAAATGATTATAAGGACATGCACCTTATTGTTGCCCATCTTGGGGGAGGAATATCAGTAGGGATTCATATTGACGGTAAAATAGTAGATGTTAATAATGCTTTAGGCGGTCTGGGACCTATGTCTCCTAATAGAGCCGGCAGCTTACCGGCAGTTGATCTGCTGAATCTTATGAAAAAAGAAAATTACAGTTTTGAAGAGATGGAAAAAAAGATTGTTGGTGATGGGGGACTTAAGGCACATTTAGGCACTGCAGACCTTATAAAAGTTGAGGAAATGATAAGAAATGGGAATAAACAGGCTGAGCTGGTATTATCTGCAATGTCCTACCAGATAATTAAAGAAATAGCTTCTCTTGCTGTTGTTAATGCAGGTGAGATTGATGCTATAATATTAACAGGAGGTATGTCACACTCAAAATATCTTACAGAAAAAATAATTAAGAAAATTAAATTTATTGCTCCAGTTTATCTTTATCCCGGAGAAAAAGAGATGGAAGCACTTGCTGCTGGGGCTTTTAGAGTTTTATCTGGGGAAGAAAAAGCAAAAGACTATCATTGATTTTTGAAGGGAGGCATAATGTTGGCTGATATAAAAAAAGTTGTTATTGATCGCGAAAAATGTAAAGGTTGTAAATTATGTACAACAGTCTGTCCTGTTTCCATATTGACTATTTCGGAAGAAATTAACAGCCATGGATATCATCCGTCAGAGGTCACAGATCAGTCTGACTGTATTTCCTGTGGACAGTGCTATAGAATTTGTCCTGATGTTGCAATTACAATCTATAAAGAAGATTAATATAAAATTTTATTAGGAGGTTTAAATTAATGGCTAAAAAAATTTTAATGAAAGGAAATGAAGCGATAGCTGAAGCTGCTGTTAAGGCAGGCTGCCGCTATTTTTTTGGATATCCGATAACACCACAAAATGAGCTTCCGGCATATCTTTCCTGGCGTCTTCCTGAAGTAGGAGGGGTTTTTCTTCAGGCTGAAAGTGAAGTAGCTGCCAGTAATATGGTCTATGGAGCTGCTGGTGCCGGTGCAAGAGTAATGACTTCATCTTCAAGTCCAGGTATCAGCCTTAAAGCTGAAGGTATTTCCTATATAGCTGGGGCAGAACTGCCGGCAGTTATTGTTAACATGATGAGGGGTGGCCCGGGTCTTGGTGGAATCCAGCCTGCTCAGTCAGATTATTTTCAGGCCACAAAAGGAATGGCACATGGTGATTTTAGACTGTTTGTTCTTGCTCCTTCTTCTGTACAGGAAGCAGTTGATCTGACAATAGATGCTTTTGAACTGGCAGATAAATACAGAAATCCTGTTTTACTGCTTGCCGATGGCATGATAGGTCAGATGATGGAACCAGTATCATTCGAAAGAAGTATTGATCCCGATGATCTACCTGATAAGCCATGGGCAACTGATGGAGCTGAAGGTAGAGAAAAAAATATTATTAATTCTCTTTCTTTAGATCCAGCCGAGTTAGAAAAGCACAACCAGAAGTTAAAAGAAAAATATGATCAGATGGAAAAAGAAGAAGTCAGATATGAAACATATTATCTTGATGATGCTGATATAGTAATAGTGGCATATGGAACTTCAGCTAGAATTTCTCTCAGTGCCATGGAGCTGGCCCGTGAAGAAGGATATAAGGTTGGACTTATTAGGCCTATAACCCTTTTCCCATTTCCAAAAGAAATCATTGCAAAAACTTCTGAAAAAATTGATGATTTCTTAACTGTAGAAATGAGTACAGGGCAGATGGTAGAAGATGTTGAACTTGCTGTATGTGCAAACAACAGCAGTGTTCACTTTTATGGTCGTACAGGTGGTATGATTCCTACTCCTGAAGAAATTTTAGCTGAGATCAAAAAAATTGGAGGTGGGAAATAATGCAGGTAGTTGCTAAAAAACCAGATTCTTTAACTGATAAAGATTTTCATTATTGTCCCGGCTGCACCCACGGTATAATACACCGTCTTGTAGCAGAGGTAATGGATGAGCTGGATATTAGAGAAAAAACAATAGGTATAGCACCTGTTGGATGTTCAGTTCTTGCTTACGAATATTTTGACTGTGATATGCAGGAAGCTTCACACGGTAGGGCTCCGGCGGTTGCAACTGGAGTTAAAAGAGTTCATCCCGATAAAGTAGTATTTACCTATCAGGGAGATGGAGATCTTGCTTCTATTGGTACTGCTGAGATAGTTCATGCAGCAAATAGAGGTGAAAATATAACCACTATTTTTGTCAACAATGCTATTTATGGTATGACAGGTGGACAGATGGCACCAACAACTCTTTTAGGACAAAAAACAACAACTTCTCCTGCTGGTCGGAAAAAGGATATTGCTGGATCACCTATTAAGATTTCCGAAATGCTTGCAGTGCTTGATGGAGCGGCATATATAGAAAGAGTTTCTGTACATGATGTAAAACATATTATAAAAGCCAAAAAAGCTATTAAAAAAGCGTTTAAAATGCAGCTGGAAGGAAAAGGATTTACGATGATAGAGGTTCTTTCTACCTGTCCCACAAATTGGGGTATAGAACCTGTAGAAGCTTTAAAATGGCTTGAAGAAAATATGATACCTATTTATAAACCACAGGTATTAAAAGAAGCTGGGGAGGGAGAATAGAATGAAAAAAGAAATGATCTTTGCTGGATTTGGCGGCCAGGGAGTTATGCTTATGGGAAGACTGGTTGCATATTCAGGTATGACAGAAGAATATCATGTTTCCTGGATGCCTTCTTATGGCCCGGAAATGCGTGGGGGTACAGCTAACTGTACTGTTATTGTATCTGATAAAATGATACCTTCTCCACTTTCTTCTAAACCAGATATTGTTGTAGCTATGAACCTTCCTTCTATGTTAAAATTTGTTGATACGATTAAACCTGGCGGAAAAATTTATGTTAACAAATCTCTAATTAATCAAGAAGTAGAGCGAGATGATATTGAAGTTATTAAAGTTCCGGCAAATAAAATTGCTAATGAACTTGGAGAAAGTAGAATTGCCAATATGGTTATGTTAGGAAACATAATCTGCAGAGAGGAATTTTTGCCTCTTGATATTGTTAAAACTTCGCTAAAAGAGGTTCTGCCTCCACACAGGCAAAATCTGCTGGAAATAAATAATGAAGCACTGGATAGAGGTTGTGCACTTGCCTAAACGCTAATGTTAAATTGCTCAAATATATGGTAGATTATAATAATTAATTATAATGATCCTCATCAAAACGCTTTTTTGAACATTTTGATGGGGATTATTATATTTATAAGCAGTTTTTTGCTATTTAAAAGGATTTTTGTAGTTTTTCGTGAATAATTTATAGAAGAGAAGAACTAATTGGAGGTTCAATAATGTACATACAAAAAGAAAAAAAAATAGATGGAGAAATAATTTATAATGGCAATATTTTAAAACTGCATCGGGATAGGGTAGAATTTCCGGATAAGCACAGCTCTATTAGAGAAGTAGTAGAACATAGTGGGGGTGTTGCTGTTTTAGCAGAGAATGATGAGGGAAAACTGCTGCTGATAAAACAATATAGATACCCTGTAGATGAAATTATTTATGAAATACCAGCCGGAAAACTGGAAATTGGTGAAAAACCGGCAGAATGTGCTCAGCGAGAATTAATAGAAGAAACTGGATATAAAGCTGAAAATTTAAAAGAAGTATTTAACTTTTATACCACTCCTGGCTATAGCACAGAATTAATCTATATTTATAAAGCAGAAAATCTCAAATTTGTTGGAAGAGATCTTGATCCAGGAGAATATATAGAAGTTGTTCCTAAAAATAGATCAGAGGTAAAAAAATTATTCAAAAAAGGAAAAATCAATGACAGCAAAACACTGATTGCTGTATTATATTATCTTGGTGATTTTGATGTATAAAAATTTTTATGCTGATCTTCATATTCATATTGGAGGCGGAAGTGACGGTAGTCCTGTAAAAATAACTGCCTCGCGGAAACTCAATTTTCCCAATATTTTAAAAGAAGCTTATTATAGAAAAGGACTGGATATTGTCGGTATAATAGATTGTGCTTCACCGGTAGTGATTGAAGATATAGAAAGGATGATTACAGAGGGAAAAATGTCTGAACTTGATTCAGGTGGTATATTATACAGAGGTGAACTGCTGGTTCTGCTCGGAGCTGAAATAGAAAGCAGAGAAAAAAATGGTGGCCAGGTTCATTATCTCTCTTTTTTCCCTTATTTGGCTGATATTAAGGAATTCAGCCTGACAATGGAACAGTATATTTCCAATATAAATTTAAGTTCTCAGACAGCCTATATAACAGGTCCAGAGTTTCTTAAAATTGTTGAATATCACGGAGGTGTTTTAATACCGGCTCATATTTTTACACCACATAAAAGTTTTTATGGTAGAGCCTTTTCTTCATATAGAGAAGGATTTACAGATGCAGAATGGAATAAAATTCCTGCTGTTGAACTTGGATTAAGTGCAGATACAGAGATGGCAGACTTATTACCTGAACTTAAAGGAAAAAGCTTTTTGACAAATTCTGATGCTCATTCTCTGCCCAAAATAGCAAGAGAATATAACTTAATACAGCTAAAAGAACTCAATTTTGAAGAAGTAAAAAAAGCATTTAAACGTGAAATGAGTAGAAAAATAATTAAGAATTTTGGTCTTGATCCGGCTCTGGGTAAATATCATCGTTCATACTGTGAAAAATGCGATCAGGTTTTTTCAGTCAGGAGTGCCGTTTTAAAATGTCCTTTATGTGAAAGTGAAAATATAACTGTTGGTGTTAAAGATAGAATACTTGATATTTCACTAGTAAAAAAAACGGAATCTCCTGCTCACAGACCGGAATACAGATATCAGATTCCACTACTGGATATACCTGGAATAGGCAGGAAGACTCTAAACAGGATGCTCAAAAACTGCGGCAGTGAAATGGATATTCTGCACAGGAAAAGCAGAGAAGAACTCAAACAATGTTTGAACAGCAAACTTCTGAGTAAAATTTTAACCGCCAGAAGTGGAGAATTTAAAATTGAAGCTGGTGGTGGTGGTATTTATGGACAAGTAATTGTATAGAAATTTATATTAGAGTAAAAAGACTTAACCTTAAAGGGGAGGAATACTGTGGCTGACGCAAAATTAAGAAAATATGCGGATGTTATTGTCAATTATTCGCTTAATGTAAAAGAAGGAGAAGAAGTACTTATTAGGGCAGAAGCTGTAAGTGAAGAACTGGTAAAAGAAATTTATAAACATATATTAAAAAAAGGAGCTCATCCCGTTGTTTTAATTGCTTTTGCAGAACAGGAAGAGCTGTTTTATCAGTATGCAGGAGAACAACAGCTTAACTATAAATCACCTTATTTAAAGTACATGATAGAAAATGTAGATGTGATGGTAAGAATTTTGGGAACAAATAACACAAAAAATTTAGCTAGAGTTGATCCAGAAAAAATAAAATTGAGGTCACTTGCATCTCGCGAAATCAGTGAAATAATTATAAATCGAGCTGCTGATGGAGATCTTAAGTGGAATATATGTCAGTTTCCAACACATGCTGATGCACAGGAAGCAAATATGTCATTATTTGATTACAGAAAATTTGTTTATTCCGCCTGCCACCTTGATAGAAAAGATCCTGTGGCCTACTGGACTGAATTTGGGAAAGAGCTGGACAGAATTGCCGACATTTTAAATATAAAAGAAGAAATACATTTTTTAGCTGAAGATACAGATATAAAATGCAGTGTTAAAGGGAGAACCTGGGTAGCAGATAAAGGAAAGGAAAACTATCCAGGTGGAGAAATTTTTACAGGGCCAGTGGAAAACAGTGTAAATGGAAAAATTAGATTTTCATTTCCAGGTATTTACAGTGGTAAAGAAATTGAAGATATAAGACTTGAATTTAAAAACGGTAGAATAGTAAATGCTTCTGCTGAAAAAGGGGAAGAACTTCTTCTTTCACTGCTTGATACCGACGATGGTTCCCGTTATATAGGAGAAATTGCTGTAGGGTGTAATAATGGAATCGATAAGTTTACCAGAAATATGCTGTTTGATGAAAAAATAGGAGGCACTATCCATTTTGCTATCGGCAGAAGTTATCCGGAAACGGGTGGAGAAAACATTTCGACTATACACTGGGATATGCTTTGTGATATGAAAAACGGTGGCGAGATTTATGCTGATAGTGAACTTATTTATAGAGATGGTAAATTTATAATTTAAAAAGGGAGTGATTCTTTTGTCTAAAAAAATTAAAAATGCTGCAGCTTTAATAAATAAAAAAATTGATTTTAAAATAGAAACTGCACTTGTTCTTGGATCAGGTTTAGGTGTACTGGCAGAAGAGATTGAAAATAAAGTGATTATTGATTATAAAGATATTCCTCATTTTCCTGTTTCTACTGTTGAAGGTCATGCCGGGAGATTTGTAATTGGTCAGCTTTCCGGAAAAAATGTAATAGCAATGCAGGGTAGATTTCACTACTATGAGGGATATTCACTTAAACAGATAACTATGGCAGTTAGAGTAATGAGAGAACTGGGTGCAGATACAATCCTGCTTACTAATGCTGCCGGAGGAATAAATAGAAACTTTTCTGCTGGAGAATTTATGGTTATTTCTGATCACATAAATTTAATAGGAGATAATCCGCTAATTGGAGAAAATTTGGATGAATATGGCCCTCGTTTCCCTGATATGACAGAAGCTTATGATAAAAATTTAATTAAAACTGCTGAAAAAGCTGCTCAAAAAAATGGTATACTTATTAGAAAAGGAGTTTATGCAGCTTTGAGTGGACCTTCTTACGAAACTCCGGCCGAAATTAGGTATCTGCAGAATATTGGTGCAGATGCTGTGGGTATGTCTACAGTGCCGGAAGTTATTGTTGCCAGACATATGAATATGCGGGTGTTGGGAATATCCTGTATTACAAATATGGCGGCTGGAATACTTTCAGAGCCTCTGGATCATAAAGAAGTTATAGAAATTACTGAAAAGGTAAGACCTCAGTTTTTAAAATTAATGAAAGAGATAATAGAAAATATTTAAGTGGAGGTACATAAATGCGTGCATATGATATAATATACAAAAAACGTGAAGGTGAAAAATTAAATAAAAAAGAACTTGAGTTCCTTATAAATGGTTATGTTGCAGATAAAATACCCGATTATCAGGTTTCTGCCTGGGCGATGGCAGTTTTCTTTCAGGGGATGGATGCAGAAGAGACAGCTGATCTGACAATGATTATGGCTGAATCAGGTGATATGATAGATTTAAGCCCGGTAAAAGGGACTAAAGTCGATAAACACAGCACAGGAGGAGTAGGAGATACCACCACTCTGATACTTGCTCCACTTGCTGCAGCAGCTGGAGTTCCTGTTGCCAAAATGTCCGGTAGAGGGCTAGGTCATACTGGTGGTACTATAGATAAACTTGAAGCAATACCAGGATTTAATACATCTTTAAGCAGAGAAGAATTTTTTGAAAATGTTAATAAATATGGTCTTTCAATTGTCGGTCAGACAGGAAACCTTACACCTGCTGATAAAAAATTATATGCTTTAAGGGATGTAACGGCCACTGTGGAATCTATTCCGCTTATTGCTAGCAGTATCATGAGCAAAAAAATAGCTGGGGGAGCAGATGCCATAGTTCTTGATGTAAAAACTGGCAGTGGAGCATTTATGCAGGAGCTGAGCGAATCACGTAAACTTGCTGAAGCTATGGTAAATATAGGAAAAGAAGTAGGACAAAATACAGTTGCCTATATTACCGACATGAATGAACCACTTGGACTTGCAGTTGGAAATGCACTTGAAGTTAAGGAAGCTATTAAAGTACTAAAAGGAAAAGGACCGGATGATATAACTGAGCTGTGTATCGAACTTGGTGCAGCTATGGTTAAACTTTCCGGTCAGGAAGATGATCTTGAAAGAGCTAAAAAACTTCTCAAAGAGAAAATCAGAAGTGGAGAAGCTCTGCAGAAGTTTGCGGATATGGTAACTGCCCAGGGTGGAGATGCAGATATTATAGATAATCCTGAACTTCTCCCCCAGGCAGAGAAAAAAATGAAAGTCAAGTCTGAACAAAATGGTTATATAAGTGCAATAAATGCTCATAAAATTGGTATTGCTGCCATGCTGCTTGGAGCAGGAAGAGAAACTAAAGATGGAGATATTGATATGGCTGTTGGAATAGAAATAGTCAAAAAGATTGCTGATGAGGTCAAAAAAGGAGATGTTCTTGCTGTTTTACATGTAAATGATGAGTCTAATTTGGAAGCTGCTTTAGAAAAAGTAAAATCATCTTACAGTATTACAGAAGAAAAAATAGAAAAAAATCCGTTAATTTATGAAATTATAGAGTAAGATTATTAAAATTTTTGTGAGGTGAGTTTATGACAATTTTTAATGGTGAGCGTCTTGACAGAAAAGTATTTCAGCTTGATAAAGAAAGAATGTCACGTGGATGGTATTCTGATGTTTATTTTCGTAATATCAGCCGAATATTGAAAAAACTATCAGAAGAAGGTTACAGCTATAAGGGACATGATATAGGCAGTATTGAAGTTGAAATGCAGATTTTCCCCAGGCGAAAACCATTTTGTATAGTTGGTGGAGTAGATGAAGCTCTGTCTATTTTAAAAACATCAGCAGGATATATAGATAAAGATGAGAATTTTGTAAACACTTCCAGTGAACTGGAAGTGGAAGCATGTCATGATGGAGAAAAAGCCAGATATAGTGGTGATCCACATAGAGTAGAACCTGTATTAAAAATTAGAGGAAGATATAGAGATTTTTCCATACTGGAAACCCCAATTTTGGGTTCTCTTACAGAAGCATCAAGGATTGCTACTAATGTATATTTAGTTATGAAAGCTGCCCGAGGGAAGGATATTTTATTTTTTCCTGCCAGATTTGCGCACTATAAACTGCAGGCACTGCATGGTTATGCCTATTCTCTCGGTGTTAATGCATATAACAATGATTTTGGAGCTAACACTCAGCGCTTTGTTTCCACAGATGAACAGGGGGCCTGGTGGGGAGGAAAAGGTGGTGGAACAATCAGTCATTCATATATAGCTTCTTTTTTGGGAGATACTGCAGAATCAATGATTCAGTTCTGCAGACATATGCCGCTTGATGTCAATAGAATTGCACTGGTTGATTTTGATAATGACTGTATAGGTACAAGCTTAAATGTGCTGAAAGTCATGTTTAATAAATATATTTCTTTAAAGAAAAAAGGAAACCATAAAGCTGCAGAAAGATATAAACTTTTTGGGGTTAGACCTGATACTTCTTCCAATCTTCGAGATGAAAGTGTAGAACCCCTGGGTAATAAAGAACTGGATACTGGTGTAAATGCAAGGCTTATTTATAAACTGCGGCGGGCACTGGATGATGCATATAAAGACTGGGATTTAGATCCAACAGATGTTAGAACTGCTCAAAATTATTGTAAAAATGTTAAAATTATTGCAACAGGAGGTTTTTCTCCAGAAAAAATTAATAAATTTGAACGTTCACAGGTGCCAGTTAATATTTATGGTGTTGGGAGTTGGCTTTTGTCCAATAGTTCTGCAGATGGAACAAAAAATGATTTTACTGGAGATGTAGTTCGTGTTAAAATAGATGATGAGTGGAAACACCTCGCAAAAGTTGGACGATCAGCATCTGATAATCCATCCTTAAAAAAGATTGATTTAAGTAAAATTTGAGAAATTGTTTATGTCAGGGCTGTCTCATCTTGAGATGGCCTATTTTTATAAATGCATAAAATAATTTTAGAATTAATAAATAAAGCGAATTTTTGTTTTGATATAGCTGTTTTTATAAATGTTTAAAAAAATTTATCAGTAATGATTCAAATCGATGCTCCTTACTTAAGAAAGTTTATTATTAAGTGGTGATTATTATGAAAAAAAAAATATTAAAAAAAATAAAAAAAATGCCGGCAGAAGAATATTATAAATTTGACAGTTCACTGCTCAAAATTTTAAATATTTATAAAGATTTTGATCTTTTATCAGTTTCTGATTTTGATATCATTATTGATAAAGAGAAAGATGATTCTATAAACATAAGAATTGATATTCTGCAGAAGCTTATAAACAGCAGTTTTGCACCTATATATAGAAAAAAAGATAAAGATATAAACCGGCTGACTCTTTCTGCTGATAAAGCTCTAAACCTTCTGCTGGAATACCAAAAAAGTGGTCATTTAAAAGCCGGATTCTATCAGTATAATATAAATTTTCTTGAATATTTCCCGCAAAAAAAACAGCTAATTTTTAGAGAGCTGGGCAGTCTGGCTGCAGAATTGAATTATAATCTGTACTTAGTTGGCGGCCAGTTGAGAGATTTACTGCTGGGATTGGAACTTAATGATGATGTGGACCTTCTGCTTGAAGGAGATATAGAGGTGTTTTTTTCCTATCTAAAGCAGAAAAAAGGTTGGGATTATATTCTTAATGATGAATTTAAAACTGGTTATTTGCGCACTGAATATAGATTGTCACTTGATTTTGCTACCTGCAGACAGGAAAAATATAAGATGCCGGGTTCACCTCCTTCAGTGAAACCATCAGGTATATTTTCTGATTTGTACAGAAGAGATTTTACACTTAATTCTATGGCAGTTGATTTAACACCATCCCGGGAGGGAATATTATATGATTTTTTTGCTGGACTAGATGATTTAGAAGCTGGAATACTGCACGTTCTGCACAAATACAGTTTTCGTGATGATCCCCTGCGGATTCTGCGAGGGATAAGATTTAGACTGCAGAAGGGATTTGTTCTCAGCCCAGAAACAAAGGATCTGGCCAGATATTCTCTAAAAAAATACGACTACAGCCGATTATCACTGGAACGAATATTTACTGAACTTAATTATCTGCTGTCATTAGAAGATGATATTTCTATTCTGGCCGATGATATTTTAAATGATATTCCTGTTTTAAAGCTGGTGACAGATAATTTTAAATTTAATATAAAGCAGAAAATAGCCTTTAAAAATGCAGAAATTATTCTCTCAAAATGCCGCAAATATAATCTGGATGTTAATTATTTTCTTGTCAGACTGATTATTCTATTTTATAATATAGAAAGTAATGAAGTATCGAATTGGCCTATAAAAAATAGAGAATTTAATATTTTTAAGAAAAAAAGATGGATCAGTATTTCTGATGAAATTTTTAAAGTGAATGACCCTGCACAGAGATTTAGGCTTCTAGAAGAATATAAAATAGAAGAGTTAATTTTATACTGTGCTTTTAAAAATGTAGAAAATTATACTGATATAATTATCAAACATTTTAAGATTAAAAATGGACTTAAAATACCTGTCAGTGGATATGATATTTTAAAAATGGGTTTTAAAGAAGGGCCAATAATTAATGAAATCATGCTTAAGGTAAGAGATGAAATATTGCGTGGTAATATAAATGACAGAAAAGATGCTTTAGAGTATATAAAAAAATTGAAAAAATAATGAGGTGAAAAAATTGGATATTATATATGAATTAATGTTAATTATACCGATACTACTAATATCGCTTTCTATACACGAATTTTCACATGGATATGTTTCTTATCTGCTGGGTGACCCAACACCAAAAGCAATGGGGAGGCTTACTCTTAACCCACTTGCACATCTTGATCCGATGGGAAGCCTTGTTTTAATTCTGACAAGAAGATTTGGCTGGGCCAAACCGGTTCCAATTAATCCAAACTACTATAATTCTCCCAAAAAAGGAATGATGTATGTTGGAATTGCAGGTCCTGCTTCTAATTTTGTACTGGCTGTAATATTTTCTCTATTTGCCAGAGGAGTTATATTTTTAAGCAGTTCATCAATATATCAGCTGCAGCAGTCAGGATATGGGAGTATCTTTTTTACCGCTTTTGTTTTTTTTAGGCTGGCAGTTATAATCAATATAAGTCTTGGATTATTTAACCTTTTACCAGTACCTCCACTTGATGGATCAAAAATTCTCTTTGGTTTTCTACCTTCAAAATTTGATAAATACCTAAGAAAACTGGAAGGTCCTGCTGGAATGATACTTCTGCTTGGACTGGCATATACAGGTGTACTCTGGGCTATTTTAGGACCGGCTGTAAATCTCTTTTATAATATGTTATTATAAAAAGAGTTTCCCCAAAATTATTTTTGAGTTGCAAAAAAGAGATTTCGACATAAATGAAAGGATTTTAACATGGAATATCAGATCGTTCTCGACAGTTTTGAAGGTCCTTTAGAGCTGCTTTATCAGCTCATAAAAAAGAATAAAATAGGCATAAATGAGGTCTCACTGGCGAAAATAACAGATCAATATCTGGAATATTTAAACAATATGCAGGAATTTGATATAGATATGGCAAGTGAATTTCTTGTTATTGCTGCAGAATTAATAGAGATAAAAGTTAAAGCTCTTCTTCCTGTCGAAGTGGAAGAAAATGAAGATGATGAACATGATTTAATCAGCAGATTAAGAGAATATGAGCTGTTTAAAAATATTGCATCTGTTCTAAAAGAATGGGAAGAAGAGGCAGGTTCACAATACAGCTGCTGTGTGGATATTGATGAAATTATGCCGGAAATGCTGCAGATAGATTTATCCATTTCTGCAGCTGAACTTTACGATCTTATCCATAAAGCACTTACTGCAGAAAAAGACGAAAAGACAAAAATTATGCGCAATCCCAAGCTTGAATATATAAAAGAAGAGAAATTTAGCATTAGAAATAAAATTCGCAGTATGCTTAAAACCATTAGAGAATTTAATGAAGAAATTTCATTTTATAAATTTATTAATGATCAAAAAAATCAGCTTGAAATTGTTGTGACTTTACTTGCACTGCTGGAACTGATGAAGAGAAAAAGAATTATAGTGATTCAAAAAAATCATTTTGATGAAATAAAAATTTCTCTGGAAAAATAAATTTTTAGAAAGGTGTCAGATATAATGCAAAAAAAAGACTATTTTCCTGTGCTTGAAGCGGTGATTTTCAGCAGTAAAAAACCAGTTCGCTTTTCTGATCTTCTTTCCATTACTGGGCTGGAAAGTGATAATCTGCAGGAAATTTTAGATTTGCTGATAAAAAAATATCGACAGGAGGAATTTGGTATTTTACTAAAAAAATATAATGATGCTTATATTTTTAAGACAAAAAAACAGTATGCTGATTATGTGGAAAAACTTTTTGACATAAATAAAGTTACTACTCTTTCTACTGCTGCAATGGAAACACTGGCTATAATTGCCTATCGTCAGCCTGTAACACGTTCTGAAATTGAAGAAATAAGAGGAGTTAAAGTTGAAAGGACTCTATCTACCCTTGGAAAATATAATTTGATTATGGAGCTGGGCAGAAAAGAAACTATTGGGAATCCTATTCTTTATGGAACAACAGATGAGTTTCTTCAGCATCTAGATATTGAAGATCTTTCTCAGCTTCCAGAGATAGAAAAAATTGAACAGCTTTTTATAGAAAATATTAAGGACAAAAAAGATGATAAATTTGTTGATAACAAAAATAAAACAGAAAAAAGTGAAGATGATATAAATAATAGAAAAATGCCTAATAATCGCTACAGTGAGGTGAATTAATATTGGATAGACTTCAGAAAGTTATGGCACATGCAGGTATTGCTTCCCGTAGAAAATGTGAAAAAATAATTGCTGAAGGAAGAGTTTCTGTCAATGGAGAGGTTGTGACGGAAAAGGGAGTTAAAATTGATCCAGAAAGTGATGAAATTATTGTTGACGGTAAAATTATTTCTAAAGAAAAAAAAGTATATATACTTTTAAATAAACCGGAAGGCTATATCACCACAGTTTCCGATCCTGAAGGAAGGACTACTGTTATGGACCTGCTGCCTGATATAAAACAGCGACTTTATCCGGTCGGCAGATTGGATTTTAATACTTCCGGACTGCTTATTTTGACCAATGATGGAGATCTTACATATAAGCTGACACATCCAAAAAAAGAAGTTGATAAAACTTATGAAGTTGAAATTAAAGGTTTAATAGATAGAGAAGAGTTTAATAAATTTAAAGAAGGAATCATTATTGATGGAAGAAAAACTGCTCCTGCTGAAATTGATAATATTAGATTTTATAAAGCTGAAAACAAAACAAAATTTGAAATAACAATTCATGAGGGAAGAAACAGACAGGTACGCAGAATGTGCGAAATAATTGGTTATCCAGTTAGAAAACTTAAAAGAATCGGCTTTTCTTTTTTAAAAATTGATAATTTAAATAAAGGTACATATAGATATTTAACCAAACATGAAGTAAAAAAGCTTAAAAAGCTTGGTTAATAATTTCAAAATAAAGGATTTATTCTTTTTATAAAGAATATATTTTATTAGGTATTATATAATTAGTAAAAGCAGTATTCGAAAAAATCAGTTTATTTAACTTAAGGGGGAGCTATTATTTATGGATGAATTAAAAGTATCATCAAAATCAGATCCAAAAGCAGTAGCTGGAGCTCTGGCAGCAGTTTTAAGAGAAAACAGCAGAGCGGAAGTTCAGGCAATAGGTGCTGGTGCAGTTAATCAAACAATCAAAGCAATAGCAATATCCAGGGGTTATGTTGCTCCAAACGGATTGGATTTAATTATGATTCCTGCTTTTACTGAAATTGAAATTGATGGTGAAGAAAGAACGGCCATCAAATTCATTGTAGAACCTCGTTAAAACTAATTTTTTTAAACCTATCCGTAAGGGTAGGTTTTTAAATTGTATGCTGATAGATAGGTAGGTGTTTAAAATTTTTCTGAGGAAAATACGCCTGAACGGCTTTAAATCATTTGCTAAAAAAACAGATATAGAGATAGAAGAAAATATTACTGCCATTGTTGGCCCAAATGGAAGTGGGAAAAGTAATATTGTTGATGCTATAAGATGGGTTTTGGGTGAGCAGAGTGCCAAAGCTCTCCGCGGCAGTAGAATGTCAGATATAATTTTTTCTGGCAGTGACGAAAAAAAAGCTTCACATCAGGCTAGTGTTACCCTGTTTTTTGATAATTCAGAAGGGATATTGTCTTTAGATGGTGATGAAGTAACAATCAGCAGAAAAGTTGATGCTGAAGGCAGAAGTGATTATTTAATTAACGGTGCTGCTTGCCGTTTAAAAGATATTGAAATGCTGCTGATGGATACAGGATTGGGCAGTGATGGTTATTCTATAATTGGCCAGGGGAAAATCGATTCTATAATACACAGCAAGCCTGATAAAATGCGGCTTTTTTTTGAAGAAGCAGCTGGTATTATGAAACATAAAAAGAGAAAAGAAGAAGCGGAAAAAAGACTTAAAAATACAAGTCATGATTTAAATAGAGTTAAAGATTTAATCGATGAATTAGAAAAAAGAAGAGAACCACTCAAAAAAGCTTCCCAAAAAGCAAAAAGATATTTTTCTTTAAAGGAAGATTTATCAGAACTGGAAATAAGTCTTCTTAATAAAAGATGGATTAATATTTCCGAAGATTATCTGGAGATTAAAAATAATAGAGATAAAGCAGAGGCAGTACTAAATAAGCAGAAAAATATTTATGAAAAGATATCGAACTTTCTTAAAGAGAAAAAAGAAAAATTGAAATTATTAAAGAACAGAAAAGACAGTACAACAGATGAATATTTTCAGACTGAAAATAAACTTAATGAAATAAAAAATACACTTAATATACTGGTAGAGAGAAGAAAAAATTATCTGCAAGAAAAAAAAATACTACAGAATAAAATCGATGATCTTAATAAAGATGCATCAGCTGCAGAAAAAATATATGAAGACAGCAGCAAAAATTTTAAAATCATATCTTTAGACGAAAAATCTCTGCAGGATAAGTTAGAAAAATTTAAAGAAGAATTAAGTTTAGAAAAAGAAAAAATAAATAACTTAGATAAAAAGATAGCAAAAAACAAAAATTTAATAACCAGATTAAAAGAAGAAAAAAATCAGCTAAAATCAAGGAATGATAGGCTAAATGAAAGACTTGATATAAATGGTGAAAGGCTGGATGAAATTAATAACAGCCGGAAAGAACTTATTTCTGAACTGGAAACACAGATGCATAAATTTAATAGTTTGGAAGATCAAATTAAAAAGATTAATCAAGAAATTGAATTAGCTGAAAATAAAATTGAATCATCAAAAAAAGAAATCAATAATTATCGAGAACAGCTGGAAGAACAGAAAGAAAAGCTGGAAGCAGCAAAAGAAGAATTCCAGCGCTTGGGCTCCCGCCTGCAGCTGATGGAAGAAATGCAGGAAAGTTACGAAGGGTATTACTATGGTGTAAAAAATGTTTTAGAAAAAAAAGAAGATTTCCCAGGGATAATAGATGTTGTTGCTGAGATACTTGATGTTGAAAAAAAATATGAAACTGCTGTTGAAACGGCTCTGGGAGCAAAACTTCAGAATATAGTGGTTGAAGATGATGGTACTGCTAAAAAAGCTGTTTCATTTTTAAAAAAAACAGGTAGTGGAAGAGCAACTTTTCTGCCTTTGAATATGATTGATGGAAGCAGAATTTCTGATTATTATTTAGATAAGTTAAATAATACTGAAGGATTTATAGCTGCTGCAGTTGATCTTGTTCAGTTTTCGGAGAAATTTATAGATATTTTCAATTTTTTGCTGGGCAGAATTATAGTAACTGATAATATTGACAGTGCTGTAAAAGCAGCCAGGATTGTTGATAAGAACTTTAAAATAGTAACTCTGGATGGAGATGTTGTATTTCCTGGTGGAGCTATATCTGGTGGAAGCAGTAAGAACAGCAAACGCAATCTATTGGGAAGAAACAGAGTTATTGAAGAATTGAGTGAAGAAAAGGAAAAACTTAGGAAAAAAGGAAAAAAACAGGTAGACAAAGCTAAAAATTTAAACGAAAAACTCAAAAAATCAGAACAAATACTTGAAAACCAGAAAGAAGAATTTCAGAAAAAAAAATTAGAAAAAAATTCTTTAATAAGCACTAAAGAAAGCTTTTCTGTTAATATTGATAATCTCAAAAATAGAATAAGTAAAATAAATAATGATTATGCAGATTTGTTTTCCAGCTCTTCTGAAAATAAAGTTTTATTTAAAAAAAACAAAGAAAAGATAATAGAATTTAAAGAAAAAATAGCTGATCTTGAATCAGAACTTGTTAATTTAACTGAGAAAAAAAGCAGTAAAAAAGAAAATATTTCAGAACTTGAAGATATAATAGGAAAACTGCAGGTTGATGGAGCCAGAATTACCGAAAAAAAACAGAATGCTAAAAAACGCCTTAATGAAAAAAAAGAAAATTTGCAGAAAATCAATAATATTATAGATGAAAATCTGCAGAGAATCTGTGATTTAGACGAAAATTTAAATAAAATTGAAAAGAGAGAAAAATCACTTCACAGTACACAAAATAAGCTCATGGAAAAAAGGGATAAACTGGCAGTCAAAAAAAGTGAACTTGAAGACCGAATAAAAAACCTGGAGACTGTAGTTGAAAAAAAGGAGAAAAAGCTGGAATATATACAGAAACAGCTAACTGAAATTAGAGATGAATTTCATGATTATGATATCATTTATAATAAATTACTCAATAAGCTAGAAAATATTGAGCAGATTTTGAGAGAGGATTACCAGCTTAACCCAGGGAAAATAGATTCTTCCCTTTTAACAAATATTCCTGATTCAGAAGAGGATAAGATAGAAAAAGAAATTGAAAACTACAAAAAAGAAATAAAAAAGCTGCATCCAGTTAATGAAGCAGCTGTTGAAGAGTTTGCTGAACTAAAAGAAAGACTTGACTTTTTACATGAACAGCAGGAAGATCTAATTTCAGCAAGAAAAACAATCGAAATAGTAATTTCTGATATAGAACAGTCAATGTATAATATGTTCTCTAAAACTTTTAGTGCTGTTAAAGTTCAATTCGAAAAAGTATTTAAAGCTCTTTTCCAGGGAGGAGAGGCTGAGCTTAAACTGACCGATCCTGATGATCTTTTGAATTCAGGTGTTGAGATTCATGCTCAACCGCCCGGTAAATCACTTAAGAGTCTATCACTTCTCTCCGGAGGGGAACGTGCTTTAACTGCAATTGCATTGATATTTGCATTTGTACAGGTAAAACCGAGTCCTTTTTATGTACTGGACGAAATTGATGCACCACTGGATGATGTTAATATAGTTAGATTTGCAAGTTTTATAAGGAAATTTTCTAAAGTAGCTCAATTTATAATTATTACACATAGGCGGTATATGATGACAGAGGTTGATACACTTTATGGTGTAACTATGGAAAAATCGGGTGTTTCCCGCTTAATATCTTTAAAGCTTGATCACAAAGATCAGATAAGCAACAATTTTGTTAAGGAGGCTATTGAAAATTGAATTTTTTTCAGAGATTAAAAAACGGTTTAAAGAAAACTCAAAAGGGTTTAGTGGATAGGGTAAGCAGTATTTTTAGCGGTAGAAGTGGTATTGATGATGATTTATTTGAAGAATTGGAAGAGGTTTTAATTCAGGCTGATGTTGGAGTTAAAACCACTTTTGCATTAATAGAAAATTTAAAAGAAGATGTTGAAAATGAAGATATTAAAGAACCGGAAGTATTGATGGATTACTTCCATAAAGAATTAAAAAAACTTCTGCAGGATGAAGAAGGTGGTATTGGACTTGATGACAAGCTGAATATAATTATGGTAGTGGGTGTAAATGGGGCAGGTAAAACAACTACTATTGCTAAAATAGCAGGCAGGTTTAAAGAACAGGGAAAAAGGGTAATGCTTGCTGCCGGTGATACATTTAGAGCAGGAGCAATTGAACAGCTTCAAATCTGGGGAGACCGCCTGGGTATAAATGTAATATCACAGCAGGAAGGTTCAGATGCAGCAGCAGTTGCATATGATGCAGTTCAGGCAGCAAAAGCCAGAGAAATGGATTTATTGATTATTGATACTGCCGGCAGGCTGCATACTCAAAAAAATTTGATGGAAGAATTAAAAAAAGTAAAGCGAATTATTGATGCTCAGGCAGCAGAAAACAATGCATCTGTGGAAGTACTATTAGTTTTAGATGCTACCACTGGTCAAAATGCAATTTCACAGGCAAAAATATTTAATGATGCCGTTAAGGTTGATGGTATTGTACTGACAAAGCTGGATGGAACAGCTAAAGGTGGTATAGTTGTAGCGGTAAAAAACGAGCTAAATATTCCAATTAAGCTGATCGGAGTTGGAGAAGCAGCAGAAGACCTCCAGGATTTTAATCCTGAAGAATTTATTAAAGCACTATTTTCTGCTGAATAGGTCAAGCTGCATAAGCTGAATATTATCCCTCTATTTCCCGGTACTGACTGGGAGTAATTCCATTTATCTTTTTAAAAATTCTTTCAAAATGTGTTAAAGAATTAAAACCGACATTAACAGCAATATCTGTAATATTGTCACTGCTTTTTATAAGCATTTTCTGTGCTTCTATAATTCTTTTGCTGTTGACAAATTCTATAACTGTAAAACCTGTATTTTTTTTAAAAAAATGACTTAAATAGTATTTGCTGATATATAACTCTTCGGCGATCTGCTGAAGGGTTATATTATTTTGGTAATTATTATCGATATAATCAATTATTTCCTCCAGCTGCAGGTTGGAATCTGTCTTTTTGTCATTACTGCTGCTGTATTCTGGCTGGTTTTCAAGAATTCTGTCTATGATGATAAACATCTGCAGTAAATAGGCATGAATAATCGGTTCAAATCCGTAATTTTTTTTAGTTGATTCCATAATTATTTTTTCTGTAAGGTATTTAATCTTTTTGTATTCTATATCATCTAGATTGATACATTTAATACCTTTTTTAAAAATGTCTGTTAAGCGGAAATTATATTTTTCAAATATACAGTTATTTTTCAAAAATGGTGCTTTAATCTGTATAACAAAGCGGTCATAATTTGATGAATTTTTTTTGACAAGAGTTCTATGTATATCAAATTCATCTATTAAGAAGAGGGTTTTGGCTGTCATATTATAATTATTATCTTTTATAAAAAACTCGCCTGAACCACTGTTCTGCATCAAAATTTCGTAAGCATTGTGGTAATGTTTGTAGTATTTTACTGTTGAAGAAGTTTTTCTGTGTGAAATACTGAAATCTTTCATCAGTGGACTTTCATTAAATTCTTTCTGAAAATTTTTGCTCAATTTTTTCCTTCCCTATAAATTGTCATAATTTCAATTATCTTTCAGCCTATAATAATTTTAATTAGTACTTAATATTAAATCTGATTAGATATACTACTAATATGAGTATACATCATATGTTAAAAGTTTACAACAATATATGTTGAATAAAAGCCATGTAACAATATTAGATAAGCAAATCTTTATATTTTATTTTATTATAGTACTGCAAGCCGAAAATTTCTAACAATTTTTTTAGAAGAGTTTAATTGAAAAATTTAATGACGAATAGGAGGGCCAGTTTTGAAAAAACAAAACTACGATATTGCAATAATAGGAGGTGGTGTGGTCGGCACTGCCATTGCAAGAGAACTCAGCAGATATAAAGCTGATGTATTACTGATTGAAAAAGAAAATGATGTTGGTCAGGGGGCAAGCAACAGCAACAGTGGAGTGGTACATTCTGGTTTTACAGCACCTGTTGGTTCTCTTAAAGCAGATGTATGTATGTACGGCAACAGCCATTTTGAAGAAATCTGCAGTGAACTGGATGTTCCTTATGAAAAAACAGGTAAGCTGGTAGTAGCTGTTGAAGAAAAACAGATTGCTGAACTGTACAATCTGCAGTACATAGGTAGAAAAAATGGAGCAGAACTGTATATAGTTGGTGAAGATTTTATAGAAGAAAAAGAACCGAATATATCCGGTAAAGCAGCTATGTATTCTCCCAACAGTGCGATTACAAGCCCATATGAACTTACAATAGCTTTTGCAGAGAACGCACACCAAAACGGTGTGGAGATCAGCCTGAATACAAAGGTTGTAAAAATAAGCAAAAAGAATTCCAAATTTTCTGTCAAAACAGACAGAGGTGAGATTTTAGCAGATTATGTTATTAATTCTGCTGGACTTTATTCAGATAAAATAGCGGCTTTTTCCGGTGAAGATAGGTATAAAATATATCCCTGTCGGGGTGAATACTATGTGCTGGACAAAAATGCATCAGCACTTATGTCAAGACTTGTCTATCCTGTACCACCGGAAAATGCTGGAGGATATGGGATACACCTTACACCAACTGTAGAGGGAAATATTTTAATAGGACCAAGCAATGAGTATATTGATAGTGTAGATAATGAAGCAACTACAAAAGAAGTAATGGATAAATTATTAAAAGAAGCAAGAGATTTTCTTCCTAAAATAACCAGAGATATGGTAATAAGAAGCTATTCCGGTATCAGAAGCAAAATTGTTCCACCAGAAGTTGGTGGGTTTACAGATTTTGTGATAGAAAAAAGTCCTAAATATGATAACTTTATTAACCTGATTGGAATTGAATCACCGGGACTTACTTCTGCACCGGGTATTGCAAAATATGTTGTAGAGATGATAGATGAAATGGAAAAATTAAGAGAAGATAAAGATTTTAAGAAAACAAGAAAAGGAATAACCAAATTTTATGAACTTCCCGAAGAAAAACAGAAAGAGCTTGCTGAAGACAATCCAAATTACAGAGAAATAGTATGCAGGTGTGAAAATATAACCAAACAGGAAATAATAGATGCTTTAAATAATCCGCTTGGAGTACAGACACTCAAAGGAGTTAAATACAGAGCCAGAGCTACTATGGGAAGATGTCAGGGAGGCTACTGTATGGCCAGAATAATAAAGATCATGCAGGATGAATTTGATATGGATTTGGAAGATATTAAGCTGGAAGGCAATAACTCCAATCTGTTTGCTGGACAGGCAAAGGGGTGGGAATAAAATGATGAAGAAAGAACTTGTAATTATCGGAGCAGGACCGGCAGGATTAGCAGCCGCACTTGCTGCATATGAGGATGGAATTGAAGATATATTAATTATTGAAAGAGAAGAGAGACCGGGTGGAATCTTAAATCAGTGTATTCACGATGGTTTTGGTCTGCACAAATTTAAGGAAGTGCTGACAGGGCCTGAATATGCACACCGCTATATAGATAAAGTTAGAGAAAAAGAATTAGAAATTATGACAAATACTATTGTAACAGAATTAACAGATGAAAAAGAATTAAAAGCATTTAACGAGAGTGAAGGTATTCTTCACATAAAAGCAGAAGCTGTAATTTTAGCAATGGGAAGCAGAGAAAGAACAGCTGGCGGGATCAGCCTGCCAGGTGACAGACCTTCAGGTATATATACAGCAGGACTGGCACAGAATTTGATGAACCTCCAGAATATACAGGTTGGAAAGGAAATTGTTATTCTGGGTTCAGGTGATATTGGTTTAATTATGGCAAGAAGGCTGACACTGGAAGGTGCTGATGTTAAAGCAGTACTCGAGATTATGCCTTATTCAAACGGATTAAGGAGAAATATTAATCAGTGTCTTATTGATTATAATATTCCCCTTAAACTCAGTCAGACTGTAATAGATGTTAAAGGTAATGGCAGGCTTAAGTCAGTTACTGCTGCAGAAGTTGATGAGGCATTTAATCCAATTGCAGGTACAGAATATGAGATAAAATGTGATACATTAATTCTTTCTGTTGGTCTTATTCCAGAAAATGAACTTTCCAAAAAAGCAAAAGTTCAGCTGGATGATACAACAGGTGGGGCAGTGGTTAAAGATAATCTGGAGACAAATGTTGACGGTATCTTTGCCTGTGGAAATGTTCTTCACATACATGATCTGGTGGACTTTGTTTCTGATGAAGCAGAAAAAGCTGGTAAAGCAGCATCTGAATATATTAAAAAAGGCCACAAATTGAACAAAGATAATATTTTTGTGGAAGCCGGAAGTGGAATAGGATATGTAATACCACAGGTTATTTCTAAAGAAAAAGATCAGATATTTTCTATGCGGGTTCGAAAACCGGATAATGATAAAACTATAAAAATTGCAGCCGATGGAAAGATTCTTCATGAAGAGAATTTTGAAAAAGTAAATCCATCGGAAATGATAAAGATAAAAGTCAGCAGTGAAAAATTTAAACCACTGGAAAAATCAACGATAAAGGTGGTGGCTGAATAATGACAGAAGAAAAAGATATTTCCTGTATATTATGTCCAAATGGATGTAATATAAAAGTAAAATATCTGGATGATGAAATAATAGAAATTGAAGGTGCATTATGTCCAAAGGGTAATGATTATGCAAAACAGGAAATTAAAAATCCAATGCGGACACTGACTTCTTCAGTGATGGTTGAAGGTGGGGATACTTCTCTTGTAAGTGTAAAGACTGATAAACCAGTTCCGTTAGAAAAAGTAATGGATATAATGAATGTAATTGATGACTTGAGAGTAAATGCCCCTGTTTCAGTAGGAGATATTATTTTAGATTCTCCTGCTGGATTAGACTGCAGTATTGTTGCTACAAGAGAAGTTAAAATAAAAAACTAACTTATGAGGAGGTGAAATGCTTTTTCAGTTTTTAAAATTCAATTTATTTAAAATTAAAAGGAGGAAAATTTTTATGAGAAGAACAGCAGTAGTAATTTTAATGGTGATTTTAGTTATGAGTATGAGCAGCAGTATAATGGCGGCCGATTATCCTAGTAAACCAATTACTTTAATGGTCCCATTTTCCGCAGGTGGTGGAACAGATGTAATAGCAAGACTTTTTGCCCCTTATCTAGAAGAAGAACTTGGCACAAGTATAGCAATTTTAAATAAACCTGGTTCCAATGCTGAAGTTGGTATTACATGGCTCTATAACCAGAAACCAGATGGATATTCAATTGGATTTACTAATTTACCTCATCTTGTGTCTAATCCACTTATGAGAGAAACTAATTATAAAGTAGATGATTTTATACCTCTCATTAACTTAGTAACAGATCCTGGTGTAATCGTTGTTAAAGCAGATGATGATAGATTTCCAGATCTGGAATCATTTCTTAAATTTGCTGAAGAAAATCCTGGTTCAGTAACAATTGGTAATGCCGGTATTGGTTCAGATGATCATATAGCAACATTGATGCTGCAGGACAGAACTGGCGTAAAATTTACTCCAGTACCATTTACAGGTGCTGCTCCCAACAGAACAGCTCTACTTGGTGGTCATATTATGGCTTCAGCTATCAATGCAAGTGAAGCAGTACAGTTTGTTGAATCAGGACAAATGCGCATTTTAGCAGTTATGTCTGAAAAAAGATATCCTGATCTTCCAGATGCTCCTACATTTAAAGAATTGGGTTATAATGTAGTTTCTGGTTCCAGCCGTGGTATCTCATGTGTACCAGGTACTCCAGATGAAATAGTTCATATTCTTGCAGATGCAGCTGAAAAAGCAGCTGAGAATCCGGAATTTGTAGAAAAGGCTACAAAAGCTAAACAGCCTCTTGATATTCAGATATTAGACGATGCACAAAAACTTGTTGATCAATATAATAGTAGTATTAAAGAATTACACAAAAAATTCCAGTGGTAATAAAGAAATAAATAATATTTGAAGCAGAGGGAGAAGCATATGCTTCTCCCTCTTAATAAAAAATTAATTTAAAGAGGGAGGAAAAAACAATGAAAATGTCTGTAAAAGATAAAATTACTGCCACTGTAATTTTTATTTTAAGTATTGCCGGGTATATAAAAGCTGGGGAATATGAAATGGGAGGGGCAAGTACATTTCCTAAAGCGATTTTTATGGGGAGCATGGTCCTTTCAGTTGCACTATTTTTAGCAGCTCAATTTGATTTTTATAAAGAAGAAAAAAAAGAAAATATTAATATAAAGAGAATAGGAATTATTATTGGAATTACCATAATGTATTTTGTATTGATTGATATAGCTGGATATTTTATTGTAACACCATTATTTTTATTTTCATTATCACTTATTCTTGGTTATAAAAATAAAAAGATTTTATTTCTCTATCCCCTCCTTTTTAGTGCATTTTTATATCTAGTATTTAGATCTTTTTTAAATGTACCATTACCGATGGGAATTTTATCTTAAAATAAATTGAGGAGGTAAAAATTTATGTGGGGTTCATTACTTGCGGCTTTTTCAACAATTTTTAATTTTTATGGTATCTTTTTAATGATTTTTGGTGTTGCTGGAGGTATAACAATTGGTGCTATGCCTGGTTTATCAGCTACTATGGGAGTTGCTTTACTGATTCCTATAACTTTTGCTATGGAGCCTGCCTATGGACTTATTTTACTTGGAAGTATATATATTGGAGCAATTTATGGAGGCTCAATATCTGCAATATTAATACGAGTACCTGGAACACCTGCTTCTGTTGCTACAACACTTGATGGCTATCCAATGACTATAAACGGTGAAGCAGATAAGGCTTTAAAAATTTCTATAACTTCTTCTGTTACTGGTGGTGTGATTAGTGCTCTTGCCTTATTGTTTATTTCACCGCCACTTGCAAAAATTGCTTTAGAATTTGGTCCATCCGAATATTTTTGGGTCGCTTTATTTGGTTTATCCATAATCGTAACTCTTTCTGCAGATAATCCCATTAAAGGTTTTATTTCAGCAGCGCTCGGCCTTTTTGTAGGTGTAATTGGAATGGATCCACTGGTAGGTACTTCTAGATTTACATTTGGAAATGTTAACTTACAGAGTGGTGTTCAGGTTATAGTATTATTAATAGGATTATATTCTATTCCACAGGTTCTAGAGACTTTAGAAAGTGGAGAATTAAATAAAGGTATAAGTGTTATGAAAAGAGATAAACTTATTTCGCCAAAAGAAATTTTTGCAGAAATAAAAGAAATCTGGCCTACATATTTAAGATCAGGTATTCTTGGAACATTAATAGGTATTATTCCAGGCGCCGGAGCAAATATAGCTTCTTATGTTGGATATAATGAAGGCAAAAGATGGTCCAAACATCCTGAAAAATATGGTACAGGTTACAGTGAAGGGATTGCTGCTTCTGAAGCAGCCAATAATGGTGTAACTGGGGGATCCCTAATACCACTTTTAACTTTAGGTGTTCCTGGTAATGGAGTAACTGCAGTTTTGATTGGTGGGCTTTTAATTCAGGGATTAAATCCAGGGCCAAGGTTATTTGCCCAGAATGCAGATATTGTTTATTCTTTTATGGGAGCAATTTTAATCGGTAATTTTATTATGCTTGTACTTGGATATTATGGAGCAAATTTATTTGTAAATGTTGTTAAAATACCTACAGCGATTTTAGGACCGATTATTATAGTACTGAGTATTGTAGGTTCTTATGCAATTCAAAACAGTTTATTTGATTCTGGTTTAATGCTGGCTTTTGGTCTGATTGGATATTTAATGAGAAAACTTAATATAGATTCAGCTCCGGCAGTACTTGCCTTAATACTTGGACCTATGGCAGAGTCAAATGTTAGACGCGCACTCCTGATGGGTGCAGGAAATCCTATTGTTCTATTTAAAGGATTGATTAATTGGGTATTAATTATTATGATAGCAGGTTCTATGGGTTTTGCATTTTATACATTTTACCGAGACAGAAAAGCTGCTTCTGCAGAAAAATAGATATTATAAATTAGGAGGATCAGATTTATGGAAGAAACTATTAGCAAAAACAAAGCAAAGATTGAGATCAATCAGGCATGGTGCAAAAGCTGCGGCATATGTGTGGACTTTTGCCCGACAGATGTATTAGAACTGGA
>NZ_QPJN01000020.1:0-45062 GCF_003338615.1 Halanaerobium sp. DL-01 | reverse complement strand
TTATTAGCTAAACATAATAATTGAAATTCAAAACCGTCTGCTATTTTCTCGGGGCAAGCCCACGAGGTTTGCTAGCAGACTATAACTTCTATCACTCTGAACAGAAAAAAGAAAAACCCACCCTAATGTAGGCCTTTCTATAATTTGTTTAAAAAGCAAATAACAATTTCAAATCCTGCAGTAAATTATTTTCTAATTTAGATTCAATATTTTAAAAATTTAAGAATCAAGTAATTTAAATTCAATCATTTTACTAAATAATGTTTCAAACCCACCAGCAGCTTCAAATGCATCTTCAATCTCTAGCTGTAGATCATATTCAGAAAATACATTGAATATGATTGAATCTTCGTTAATATTAATTTCTACTTTCTCTACAAGTCCCTTTCTATTCAGATCAAGGCTTTCAGCAATTTCTAAAATAATGCCCGCTTTCCTTATCAGTTCCTTATCCTCACCTTTAAGATTTATAATATCCTTAAAATTTTTGCGGTTCAAGTTATATTTATGCAGGCTGTATTTATTGTGCCTGTGAGAAGCAGAGATATATGCTGCTAAAAGATGTTCCCTATGATTTAAACCATATAAATCAGCATTTAAAATAACATAAAATGAATGTTCATGATGATCATAATAATTAATATTTGTTCCAACATCATGCAGCAGTGAGGCAGTTTTTAAAATTCTATCTATTCTTCCTGAAAATTCATCTGTTTTAAAAGAGAAACTTGTCTTTAATTGATCAAAAATACTTTTACTTAATTTATAAATCTTAGCTGCATGAGCTTCATTCATATCAAAATTATGCAGCAAATTTCTTATAGAGTAATCAAGTACATCCTCTATAATACCTTCACCTTCAATTAAATAGTCATATACCAGTCCTTCTCTAATTCCTTTTCCACTAATTATCAAATCTTCAATACCTGTATAACTCATCAAATAATTTACAAGGGCACTTGCACCTATAAAAATATCTGCTCTTTTTTTGGATAAACCATCTATATTTTTTCTTTCTTCAATATTTTTACTTGATACTTTCTCATAAACTGAAGTTACATTTTCTTTCTCCATACTGTAATAATGGAGCAGATCAAGTGGATAGTTAGTTTCTCGCTGCCATATTTTAGCTATATTTCTTATAGTGCCGCCCACTCCAATTAAAGGTATAGAATTAATTTCCTGAAGCCAATCTAATTTAGAAAATTGCTCATAAAGATATTTTTCTATTTCTTTATCATACTTATTTTCTTCATATAAGGCAAATTTTTCTGTAATAGTCAATGCACCAAAAGAAAGGCTAATACTTTCCTTTATTTTCCTTTCTTCCATCAGGATAAGCTCTACACTACCACCACCAACATCCATAATCAACGCTGAATTTTGGTCAAAACTATTAGATACCCCCATATAATCATAATACGCTTCTTCTTTACCAGAAAGAACTCTTACTTCAAGACCAGTTTGTTTGTAAACCCGATCAAGAAATTTCTTCCGATTTACAGCTGCCCTTACTGCAGCTGTAGCCACTGTAATAATTTTATCAACCTCTACAGCATCACATAGATTCTTAAATAAAGTAAGAGTCTGTAAAGCTTTATTTATTCTATCTTCTTTTAAATAGTTATTTTTATACATTCCTTCTCCCAATCTCACAGTTTCTTTTAATTCATCTATAATTCTAAAAGAATTATCCTCCCTATAGTCAACTAAAATCATCTTTATTGAATTGGAACCTATATCAACAATTGCTAATTTATTCATTGTCAACTCTCCTTTTGATAAATAAACTTTATGTAAATTTTACATTAATTTTTGATCACAACACTATTATTCTTCATAATCATATGTTAAAATTAAGCCACAGTAAAGCTGTTTTGAAAAATTTAACATAAATTTAAAGTAGGATGATTAAAATGATAAAAAGAGCAGCGATAATTTATATCGATTCTAATGATGTAATTATGAAAATTTCCGATTCTTTAGATAAAAGTCATGAAGAACCTTTTTCTAAAATTGAAATTTCTTTAAATAATAATAAACTAGAATTAACAGTTAATACAGAAAAAGATATTCTGTTAGAGAAATGGACATTTGACAATAAATCCAAATTATTTAAAGAAGTGTTTGAATTTGATGCTATTTTAAATAAAAAATACAAATATATAAAGAGGTAGTTTTAAATGAATCTTGACAATTCAAATTTTTATTTAAATAAATTGATAAGCTGGTTAAAGTTTAATATTAGAGTTCTAGAAGAAGCAAATGTTCCAGAAACACCACTTCTGGAAAAACTTAAATTTCTAGCAATAACTTCAACAAATCTCGATGAATTTTTTATGGTCAGAGTTGCAAGACTAAAATATGACATTGAATCCGGTTATAATGAGATGGATAAATCCGGCTATTTACCAAGAGAACTATTTAATAAAATAGCAGACATTGTGCATGATCTTTATAATAATAAATACAATTATTTACAAAAAACACTCAAAGAACTTGAGTCTGAAAAAATATATTTTAAAAAGTACAAAAATTTAAATAAAAAACAAAAAGCTCACCTGGATAAATATTTTGATGAAATTATTTTTCCCGTTTTAACACCTGTAGCAATAGATACCAGCCACCCATTCCCATTAATCTCAAATAAAAGCTTAAATCTTGGGGTTATGATTGAAAAGGACAAAGAAAAAAGTGCTTTTTCCCATATTGAAGATCAAAAAATCTTTTCAGTGGTAGAAGTTCCAGCAAATTTAAAGAGGTTTTTTAAATTAACTACCCCAGAAAATGATATTATTTTTGTTCTTCTGGAAGATATAATAAAAAATAATATTAAAAAAATTTTTAGCGGCAATAAAATTATTGAAGTCTGTACATTCCGTATAACAAGAAATGCTGAAGTGTTATTAGATGAAGAAAGCGAAAATTTACTCAATGAAATGGAAAGATATATTAAAAGAAGGCGCTGGGGATTTGCTGTCCGTCTTGAAATAAATTCAAAATGTAATGATTATATGCTTAACTTCCTAAAAGATAAGCTGAATTTAGATGATAAAGATATTTATAATGTACCAGAACCAGTTAACATCGGTTCTTTTATGAATTTTTCTGATTTATTAAAAAACCATGAACATTTAAAGTTTAAAAAATTAATACCACAGCCACATCCGATTTTATATAATTCAAAAGATTTATTTAAAACTCTCAAAGAAGAAGATATAATACTCCACCATCCTTTTGAACAATTTGATTATGTAATTGATCTAGTTAAAAATGCTTCTAGAGATCCAGGAGTTTTAGCTATAAAACAAACATTATACAGAATTAGCGGTAATTCTCCACTTATTGAGCATTTAATCAAAGCTGCAGAAAATGGCAAACAGGTCACTGTGCTGGTAGAATTAAAAGCTAGATTTGATGAAGAAAAAAATATTGAGTGGGCCAAAAAATTAGAGGAAGCAGGCTGTCACGTCATATATGGAATAAAGGGACTAAAAGTCCATGTTAAAGCTTTATTAATAGTAAGATTGGAAAATGAAGGTATCAAGCGTTATGTCCACTTAAGTACTGGAAATTATAATGACAAAACTGCTAAATTATATACTGATATAGGTTTTATGACTTCCAAAGAATCCTTTGCAAGTGATGTTTCTGCTCTTTTTAATTTGCTGACAGGTTATTCTAAACCTCCCCACTGGAAACTTATTTCTGTTGCACCTCTTGATTTAAGAGAAAACTTACTAAAATTAATTGATAATGAAATTAAAAACGCAAAAAACAATTTATCTTCCAGAATAATAGCAAAAATGAATGCACTTATAGATACTGAAATAATTAAAAAATTATATCAGGCTTCACAGGCTGGAGTAAAAATAGATTTAATTGTTAGAGGTATCTGCTGCTTGAGACCAGGGGTGAAAGGATTAAGTGATAATATAAGAGTTATTAGTATTATTGGAAAATTATTAGAACATAGTAGAATTTTTTACTTCAGCAATAATAATGATCCATATGTATTTTTATCTAGTGCAGACTGGAGACCTAGAAACTTCGACCGTAGAGTTGAAATTGCTTTTCCAGTGGAAAAAAAAGAAAAGAAAAATAAAATAATCAATATTTTATGTACAATTTTAAAAGATAACAAAAAAGCATATCTGCTCAAAGAAAATGGTAAATATATAAAAATAAAAAGCGAAAATCCTTTTGACTCACAGTTAGAACTCTATAAACTATCTAAAAATATTTTTCAAACTGAATTTTTGAACAATAATTTTAAATTACCTCAAGATTATATAATGTAGTATATATTTGCTGTCTAATTTTAATGTTAAAAACTCTTATAATCTAAGCTAATTTTTTTATTTTTACTTTTATTTTATAAAAGCTTTCCCCATTTCTCAAAATTATTTTCAGTCAACTTGATTTATTAGTAAATAGCTCTTTATTTTCACTTTTTTCTGAAGATTGACGCTCCACGGGGCAAGCGCGTCAGGTTTTCTAGTGCCTAACTTCTATAACCTCTAAAAATTTTCCAGTAAGCAAGGCTGATTAGAATTCCTCCACCAATTATATTCCCCAGTGTAGCAGGCAGCAGATTATAAAATAAACCTCTCAAATTTAAATTAGCAAGTTGTGAGACAGAAATAGCTGTATTTTGAGCAAATTCTGCTTTGGCAAGAATTCCGGCTGGAATATAATACATATTGGCAATACTATGTTCAAATCCACTGGCTACAAAAGCCATAATTGGAAACCAGCAGGCAGCAACCTTGCCCATCATATCCTGTGCCCCCACACTCATCCATACGGCAAGACAGACGAGAAAATTTGCCAAAATAGCTCTAATAAAAATCTGCATAAAATTTAAATTTACTTTTGAAGCTGCAATTTTGACATGTAATGCACCAAGTTCACCTGCCGAAGTATTGAATAAACCTGAATAATAAATTAAGTAAACAAAGATTATTGAACCAATAAAATTACCAATATATATTAAAACCCAGTTATTTAATAATTCTTTAATTGTGACTTTTTTATCAAGAACAGCTAAAAATATGAGTGTATTACCTGTAAATAAGTCAGCCCCTGCTACAAGTACTAGAATTAAACCAACAGGGAAAACCGCCCCCTGAATAAACTTAAACAACCCATAATTATCAATATTATGACTAACTACATTGGCTGTAAAAGCCCCTACTGCAATAAATGCACCAGCAAGTATTCCCAGTATTAACATTTGCACATTATTTCTGCTGACTTTTTTCTTTCCGACTTCAATCATCGATTTAGTAATTTCTTTAGGTCCTAGTAAAACTTTCATTTTTTTCCTCCCTATTGTGTTATCGTTACGTCAAATCTAATAGTTTTAATTTATCTGTTTAACGACTCATATAATATAATAATACTAGAAGTTTCCCCAAAATTTATTTTCAAGCTGCAAAAAGGGGGCTTTAGTCATCAACGAAATTTTCCTGCATCTCCCCTTTTTGCAGCAGTATATAAAAAATGGGGAAAGTCCAGTAATAATACTTATTGACTAAAAAAACAAGGATAGAACATGACGGCAAGACGGCAAAGCCGATAAAATTATATTTGAAAGAAAGAAGAAACATCAGACTGATTTTTATTAATTTTTTCTCTAAAATCTTGATAATAACCACTGGCACTCTTTTGTCTTTCTATTCTTAATTGATTAATCTCATTATAATTTTCTAAAAGAGTTTGCACGATATCTTTATCAATTTTATTGCTGACACTCATTTCTATCAAAATCTTTTCAACTTGATTTTTTTCATACCCTTTCTGTAAGGTCTATCTTCAGTTATTGCTGTAAAAATATCTGCCACCGCCATAATTCTTTCACTTAAGCTGAGTTTTTTCTCATCAATTTGAAAAGGATATCCAGTACCATCCAACTTTTCGTGGTGATAAGCTGCTATATTTCTAATTTTATTTAGTTTAGGACTGGTAGATAGTGCCTGATACGTATAATATGTATGGCTCTTTAAAATATTCCATTCTTCCTTTGTTGGTTTTCCTTTTTTATTCAAGATTTCAGTTGGTACTATTAATTTTCCAATATCATGCAGGTAAGCTGCAGCCTTAATTTCTTTACATTCGCTTCTGCTGTAATTATACTTTTCTGCTAATACAGGAGCTACTGCAGCAATCCCCTGAGAATGTGCAGCAGTAAAAGGACTGCGAAAGTCTGTAATATGACTGATTAATTTAGATACATTGATTAATTCATCCAGATCTATCTCCCAGTCAATATCTTCAAAAAAATTATCCAGCGTTTTGCTTATCACTTCCTCAGAAACTATATCAAGGCAAAATGCTTCATTTTCTATTAGTTCTGAAAATATTTTAAAACACTCAGGACAAAATCTTTCTTTATTATTCTCAATAACTTTTTTTATATGGTCAACCTGATTTAAAATTGATTTATCATCTAAAATTAAAACAACCATTCGATCCGCAAAATGGATAATACTGCTCAATTGATTCGGATTATTAGGATAACCATGGTGATGATATTTAATAATATCAGCAAATTCGGGGTCAAAAGAGTTTTGCTCAAGCAGTTTATATCCTACTTCAGCATGATAATTGCTTTCGTTATCAAATTTTAAATCCTGGTATTGCTGATCTAAATAAAATATACCTAGATCATGAATTAAAGAAGCTGTAATTAATTTTTTCATTTCTTTTGTGTCTAAACCTAACTTTAAACCAAATCTATAGCTTACATAAGCTGTTCTTTTATGATGACCAACTAAAGTTTTACTGACTAAATCCATGGCATAGCTTAATGATTTTATAATGTTGTAAAAATTATAATTCTCCTTCATACTACTCGCACCTTTCCTGATTTATCATAAATTCAATAACTCGTTTTATTATATTTTCTTCCTTTATTTACATACATCTTCTGGTCAGCTTTATTAAAAACCTTATCTAAATTCTGATTTTTATCATTCAATACTTCAAAACCTAATGATATAGATAATTTTTTTGCTGTTTTCTGCTTTTCATTAAATTCAGTAATATTTTTTTGTATTCGCTGACAGAATTTTCCTGCTTCATTATGATTAGTATTTGGTAAAATTACAGCGAATTCATCTCCTCCTATGCGAGCAATTACATCTTCAGCTCTAGCTGTCGATTTCAAAATATCTGCAGCATTAATTATATACTCATCACCCTTTTTATGACCATAAGTATCATTAATAAATTTTAGCCCATCAAGATCACCGATCACAATTGTTATTGGATATTTTCTTGAAGATTCCAGGCGTTTTAACTCATTTTCAAAATATCTTCTGTTATAAAGACCTGTCATTTCATCATGAAAAGAAAGATATTCTATCTTTTTTTGCCTTTCTTTACTTTCCGTTATATCCTTATATAAGGCATAAATACCTACCTGACCATTTGCTAATCTAATTGGAAAGCCCTGCAGAAAAACATGGATTTTATCTCCATTTTTTGTTTTTCTAATACTTTCAGCTTCAACTTTTTCGCCCTGTTTAACTTTTTTAGTATATCCGACCCCGGTTTCAAATAGCTTATCAGGTAAAATAAAATTATCAAGATTTTTATTTATAATTTCTGACTCTTTGAATCCAAATAAAGATTCGAATTTTTTATTTATTTTTATTACTCTATGTTTGTTATCCAGAAGAACTATTGCCTCAGTAGAATTATTAAAAAGCTGTTCAAAATATACTTTTTGATTTTTTAATTCTTCCTCCTGCTTTTTCCTTTCAGTAATATCGATTCCTGTTGCTACGATATATTTTATTTGACCCTGCTCATCTAAAATAACATTATTAGACCAGGAAATCAATCTTTCTTCTCCTTTTTTAGTCAGCAAGTAATTTTCATATTCATTTGGGTAGTCTCTATTTTTTAACTGATTAAAAACTTTTTTAACTTCTTTTTTTTTATCATTTTTTATAAATAGATCCCAGATCGTTTTTCCTTTTACTTCTTTTTCTGCATAACCGGTTAGTTTTTCACAGGCATTGTTGAAACGAACAATTTTCCCCTGACAATCAAGCAGTAAAACCAGTCCACTCTGAACTTCTAAAATAGTTGACAGAAATTTTTTCTGTTCTTTTATTTCTTGCTGAGCATATACCCTATCCAGAACAGCTGTAACATGTGAGGTTAAAATTTCTGCCAGTTCTAAATCATTTTCATTAAAAGCATTTTTTTCTGGTGCAGTAACCTGGAAAACACCGTAATTATCTATGGGAATACTTATTGCTGATTTATAAATGTTTTTAATTTTAACAGCCTCAGGATTATTTTGAAGGTCATCAATAATGAAACTTTTAGTTAGATTATAGGTTTTAGCGGCTATGCTTTTTTGGGAAATTGAAATTCTTTCCTGTTCAAAATCACTTGATGAAGCTAAAGTTACAAATTTATCCTCTTTAACTATAAGAATATTGCAGAGATTAAAATCCAGGAGATTTTCTGCTGCTTCAACAGCAGCCTGACATATTTCTTTTTCCGTTTCTAATTTTGTGAAGTTAACAGCTATTTTATGGAGATCTTTAATTATTTTTTCAGTTTTTTTATCTTTTGTAATATCCCTAGCTGAACAGACTACATATTCTACTTCCCCTTTTTTATTTAATTTTGGATTTTTAGTTACTGCAAGTAATCTTTTTTCCCCCTCTGCATTTTTCAGCCATTTTTCAGTTTGTATTTTCTTTTTTTCTTTAAATACCTTTTGGTTTCCCAGTTTATAAGCTTCAACTTCATCTGGGTCAAAAAATTTCTTTATGTTTTTATTCTCTATCTCAGATTTATCCAGACCTATAAAATCAGCGTGAGCCTTATTAACCCTACCATAAGTTACTGAATCTTTTAGATACCAGATTTGAGTATCGACTGTATCAAGTATCATTTCCTTTTCTTCATTACTCTTAAGCATTTTCTGATAAATATCGTGCTTATAGAGGGCAAGTTCTATATTGTTTTTTAGCTCTTCATTATTAAATGGTTTATTTAAATAGACTGAAGCTTTAAAATCTTTAATTTCAGCTGATCTGCCAGACAGAAATATAAAGGGGATATTACCTTCGGAACTGATTTTTTCAGCCACTTGATAGCCGTTCATCTTCCCTTCTAATATAATATCAATAATTATTAGGTCAGGTCTATTATTTTCTTTTAAAATATAATCAACTGCTTTTTCGCCACAACTAAAAATAGCAGCAACTTTATATCCAAGTTCTAAAACTACATCTTTTATTTTTTGCTGATGTAATCTAGTGTCTTCGATAATAACTATTTCTTTCAAATTTTATCACCCCTATTTTATCACCAATCCTCCAATATTTTTTATTTTTTTTCATGTATAATAGAATACAAATATTCTTTCTCCTCAAAAGGTATTGGCTGACTATAGACCTCTACATCCTTAGCTTCTTCATTAACTGTTCGATGCTTAAAATTAAAATAGTTTTTGTTTTTATTCCTTGCCTCTTCCATTTCTTTTTTTACCTCTTCTTTATTTAAGACATTTATATCTGATATTTTCATTGAAGTGAGTTTATCCTTACTCCAGCCATAAAAATTTACAGCTGCAGGATTAGCATCAACTATCTCACCATTATCAGGATCAATAATCAACATAATTGTGTTATCATTTTCAAAGAGTGCTTTATATCTACCTTTTATATTCTCATATTTCCTTTTGGTTTCTTTAAGTTCATTAATATCTCGGTAGATAATATAATATCCCATATTACTACCATTTAAATTAATCGGAAAAGCCTGGATTGAAACATTAATCAGTTCGCCATTTTCTTTTTTTCTGACAGTTTCTGAGTTAATATCTTCACCCTGAATTAATCTGTGGATATAATTATCAGTTTCTTTAGTTTTATCTTCAGGAACAATCTTTTTGATATTTTCTCCTATTATTTTTTTCCGATCATAGCCAAACATGTCAAGAAAATAATTGTTAGCTTTGATAATAGAAAAACTATGATCAACAATTACGATCCCTTCTTCAGATTTTTCAAATAATTTTTCATATTCTTCTTTTCTTGTTAAAATATAATTTCTGTTTTTAGAATTGTTAATCTCATTATTTAAAACTTTCACTTCAAGCTGGTTAATTTCATCATCTTCGATAATCCTGATAAAGGTATCTGCCACCTGAGGTGAAAACTGGCTGCCTCTATTTCTTTTTATCTCCATCAGTGCTTTTTCAAAGCTTAAAGAATTTCGGTATGCTCTTTTAGATAACATTGCATCCCAGGCATCTGCTACTCCTAAAATTTGAGAAATCAAAGGAATCTCATTTTCCTTTAACCCTTCAGGATAGCCCCTACCATCCCATCTTTCATGATGGTGCAGCAGATATTTGGCAATCGGTTTTAATATTTCAGAACTGCTCAATGCTTTACTTCCCCAAACAGGATGTTTTTTGATCAATTCATATTCCTGGTCAGTTAATTTTTCTGTTTTATTTATAATATCGAGTGGTATAAGTAATTTTCCTATATCATGAACTAATCCTGCCCAGTAGGTGTTTCTAATTGTTTGTTTGGAAAGATTCATCTCCTTAGCTATAGCGGCTGCTATTTTTGCTACATTTTCAGAATGCCCCTTAGTATAGAGGTCATACATTTCCATAATTTTAATAATTGAAGTTATAAGTTCTTTTGTAAAATTAGTCTGTAAATTATCAAATCTCTTAAAGGCAAAAAAGGAAGAAGCCAGACTTGAAAAAGATTTTAATACTTTTTTACTAGTCTCACTAAAGTTTCTACTGCTTTCTTTTTTAATATCAAGCCCTATCCGACCAACTATCTGACCTTCTATTACAATATTTATATAGAGAGAATCTTTAATTGGTTTTAATGCTTTCAATAAGCTTTCTTTTTTATCTAATTCCATCCTATCTATATCAAAAAAATAATTTTTAGTATTATTTACAGATTTATTTCCCTCATCAATTAACAGTTCATGGTCAAAAGTTATTTTTTCTAAAATTTTAATATCATGGCCAACTGCATCTACAAATTTACATTTGTCCTGCCTGTTTATTATACAGATTTTCCCATAGTCAGCTTCTGGAATTATCTCTACTGCACTTTTTAATAAATCAGCAAAAAATTCTTTTTCACTGAGTAGGGTTTTGTCTTCCATATTAGATACAAGCTCAATCATATTAACAAATCTCTGGTTGAGTAAATTTATTTCTTCAAAAGACTGTTCTAATTCCTCGTTCATAGCTATAACTTCTTCATTATAGGCAGTTAACTGTTCAAAAGCAGCAGAAAGTTCTTCTTTTTGTTCTCTAATTTGTTCTTCTCTTTTCTTTCTTTCAGTAACATCAAAAGCAAAGCCTTCAATTACGTAAGTACCATCTTCTTTTATTCTGCTTTTTCGAGCATTCATACTAATCCATTTATGAATTTCATTTTTTCCTATCGCTTGATATTCAAAATTTTTAACTTCACCATTTTTATTTAATATTTTTATAAATTCTTCTCTTCGCTTTTGATTTAAATAAAGGTCTTTTTTTAAGTCATTATAATGTTTTAGAGTATCATCTATACTGGAAAATCCAATAATTTCTGCCATGGTTTTATTAATAGAAATCACTTTACCGTTAGAAGTGGTTTCAAAAATGCCTATTGGTGCTTTATTAACTGTATCATCATATTTATCATTTTTCTTTTTTATTATTTCATTAGCTCTTTTTATTTCAATATTTTTATCAATTATTTCAAGGTGAGATTCTATTAATTCTTTAAACTGCAGCATAATTTCCTGTGTGTTTTCAGAAAAATGATGTGTTTTTTTGTCATAAATACACAGTGTACCAAAAATTTTACCATCAGCCCATTTTAAAGGATAGCCTAAATATGCATTTATTCCAGCCTGAGCATCAATTGAATCTTTCCACTTGCTGTTTTCTAAAGCATTGACAATCATTACTTTCTTCTCATTTTTAATAACTGCCTCACAATAATGACCTGATAGTTTAGTTCTCATGCCCTCTTTGAAGATATTCTCAATATTATCACCTGCTTTAAAAACATCAAGAAAAGGAGGTTCAAACCTTGTTATCAAAGCATCTGTACTGCCTGCTGTTCTAACTAATATATTTACAATGTTCTGCCATTTATCCTGAATTTTTACTGGGATTTTTTTGTTATAATCTTTTTTAATCATTTAAAATCCTCCTTCTATGATTCAATCCTGATCTGTTAATTTAGACATTAAATAATTTTCCCGTATTGATTACTATTACTAATTTCTCGTTAAGTGTTAAAATCCCTTCTATTTAATTCAATTACATATTTCCCTGACCTAAAAAATGAAACTCCACCTAAATCCTTTTTTGCTTTAGGTGGAGAGGTTCACATAAAAAGCAAAACTGGAAATCACAGATTTTAATTTAATAAACATGGACAGCCGATGCTTTAAATGTTAAATAAACTTCTTTTTCTTTTTTTAAATCAAATTCTTTAAGTGACTGTCTGGTAATATGAACAGCAACATCTACCCCTATATCTACTATTACCTCCAGATAATTAAGCCTATCTTTTATCATTTTAATTTTTCCTTTAAATGAATTGCAGGCTGATGAGGAAAAAGTTCCAGTAGAAATTATTATGTCTTCAGGTCTAATTGTCAAATTTGTTTTATCATTAATATTATCAATTATTGTTATTTTAATATCTTCACTCTTTCCCTTAATTAATACTTCATTCTCTGCATCAGTAGCTTTTGCCTCATAAATATTTTTAGTTCCAACAAATTCTGCAACAAATTTTGAGGCAGGTTTCTGAAAAATTTCTTCAGCTTCACCTTTTTGTTCAATTTTACCATTATTCATAACTGCTATTCTGTCTGCCAAAGCAAGAGCTTCAACAAAATCATGAGTTACATGAATGGTAGTTGTCCCCAGTTTATTATGAATTTTTTTCAATTCATTTATTAATTTTTCTCCAGTAACGGGGTCAACTGCACTTAAAGGTTCATCTAATAGTAATACATCAGGGGAGGTTATTAACGCTCTGGCCAGGGCTACCCTCTGTTTTTCTCCTCCACTTAGAGTATTTACATCCCTATATAAAAGATTTTCTATATCGAAGAGATCCAGCATCTCCTGCAATTTATTCTCTATTTCATTTTTACTATATTTATTAGAAATTTTTAACCCAAAAATTATATTGTTTTTAACATTAAGATGGGGAAAAAGCATATAATCCTGATATACCATTCCTATTTTTCTTTCTTCTGGTGAATAATTTGTTATATTTTCATCTTTAAAAAATATGGACCCTTTATCTTCTTTTATCAAACCTGCTATTATTTCCAGAATAATAGTTTTACCTGTCCCGGTAGGTCCCAAAATAACAAAATATTCTCCACTCTCAATCTCTAAATTAATATTTTCCATCTTAAAATCATCATATTCTTTTTTTATATTTTCTAATTTCAGCATTTTATCCCTCAGTCCTATCTTCAATAGAACTCATTTTGGTATTAACAAGTCGAAGAACAACAAAAATTATTAAACTTGCTAAAACCATTATAGCAGAAATTGGCTGCGAATATTTTAAACCAAATGAGGTGAATCTTTCATAAATCAACACTGAAGCACTCATTGGATGATAGGCTAAAATAACTACTGCTCCAAATTCAGATAATCCTCTGGCCCACATCATAAGAGAACCAGAAATAATATGACTTAAATTAAGTGGTAGGGCAATTTTAAAAAAAGTCTGAGCAGGTGAAGCGCCAAGACTTCTGGCAGCTCTTTCAAGTCGGGGATCTATAGCTCTAAAACCCTCGACTGCATCATTTAAAAGAAAAGGCATACTAACAAACATCATAGCAATAACAATACCTGCAAATTCGCCAACAAAGCTCAATCCAAAATTACTAAAAAACTTCCCAAGAAAAAATCTATTACCAAATACAGTAAGTAAAGCTATACCAGCAGCAGGATGAGGAATGATAACTGGAAGGTTCATTATTCCCTCAATAAAAACCTTCCCTGGAAAATTAATCCTGGCTAAAAAATAAGCCAGGGGTACTGCTAAAAAAATTGAAACTACAGTAGCAAATAGGGATGCTTTAAAAGTTCTCAAAATTGTACTATATACTTCCCTTTCTTTTACAGTATCTAAAAGCATATTTACACTACTTCCAGCAATTAATTTAAAAATGGGCGCAATCACAAAAAATATTAATATTAAAGATAATATTGTAATTACAAAATTAAAAAGGGATTTCTTAATCATATTTATTCTTCCTCAACAAGCGGTTTTAAATTCTCTGGAATTGCTTTCATATCATTTACTACAGGTGGATTGATAGCTGGCTGACCATTTTTCTCCATTATTTTTTGACCTTCTGGACCGGCCAAAAATTTAATAAAGGCAACTGCACCTTCTCTATTAGGGGGATTGTGCGGAATGGTCAGCCCATAAACCATTGGTTTACCGGTTTTAGTTATTGTTTCTCCAGGTTCCTTACCGGAAACTTCAAAACTGGCTTTTGCATAAAAATCAGCATATTTATTTGTTCTGAGATTTATTTTATCTGAAAGAATTACAAAAGGAGCTTCATGCTGTTTCGCAACTGAACGATAAATAAATATATAGTCCAGCTCTCCTGTTTCCAATAAAGCAAGTAAATCAGCTGATTTAGGTCTTGTATTTTTAGGTGGGCAGTTTTTTCTCAACTTATTATAAAGATTTTCTTCACCGTAATGTAATTCAGCAAGTTTCCAGACCAGCTGACTTCTATAACCAGCAGGATCTGCATCTGGATCAGAATGACCATATTCTACATCATCTCGGAGTAAAATTTTATACCAATTTTCACTATTAATTTCATCCTTATACTTAGAAAGCTCATTATACATAATAACCAGCTCATTTGTAGCAAAATTTAGATACCAATCAGCATAATCAGGCATCATTAAACTTTCAATAACTGTATAATCAGCTGAGGCAACAATATCAGCCTGTCTGCCTAAATCAGTTACTTTTCTGGCTGTTGTTCTGCTCCCAGCTGATTCTCTTACAATATTTGCTGCAGGATATTTATCTTCAAAAGCTTTTTCCATGTCAAGAAAAGGAATACTCAATGATCCGGCATGAAAAATAATTATTTCACCAGAAACTTCCTCAGCCATAACATTATTACCTGCAAAAACAAGACTAAAAGACAAAACCAATAAAACCGCTAATACCTTCTTCATTTTATTAAAAGCCCCTTTTGAGTTTTTTGAATCTTAAAGAAAAGAAGATTAAAAAAAATAAAAATCCGATGTTAAATAAAAATAAAGAGATAGGATTAAATGTCTTCTTTCCCAGCCAGGAAGTAAATTAGTTTCCCAACAGACCTATTGATCTTATAATCATAATTTATACCTTAGTTTTTAAGAATTGAAGACTCATATTTTGCTTTTTTAATTATATCCTATTTTTATGTCTAATTCAAACCGTGCATTTAATTATGCAATCAGTCAGGAATTAAATTTTCTGCATAAATAATTGGATTTTAATGTGATTCTGTATTTTGCAAATCATATTAAAGTTTAACCAAAAGAAGACAGGCTAGATCAGTTTCTTTCACTTTTTAAAAATCTAATTTCACTATTGTTACTTCACTATATTTGTTATTCTTCCTATATTTTCTATCTCTACTTCTATTTTATCTCCAGATTTTAGAAATATTGGAGGTTTCTTATTATATCCTACCCCTTTTGGAGTGCCTGTTAAAATTACAGTTCCTGGATTTAGGGTAAAGTTTTTCGAACAATAACTAACTAATTCTTGAATATTAAATATCATGTTAGATGTATTAGAATCTTGCACAATTTGGTTATTTAATATAGTTTTTATTTCACAATTATTAGGATCAGTCAACTCAGTTTCTATCCAGGGACCAAGCGGACCAAATGTATCAAAAGATTTACTGCGAGCCCACTGTGAATCAATTTCAAACTGACAATCTCTTGCAGTTATATCATTGGCACAAGCATAACCAAATATATATTCATTAACTTCATTAACAGAAATATCTTTAGCCTCTTTCCCAATAACTACCGCTAATTCACCTTCATAATCTGTTTTATTTGGAGCTATACTGGGAAGAACTATCTTCTCTCCATCCCCTATAATACTTGTAGTAGCCTTTAAAAAAATTAGAGGCTTTTCTGGGAGTTTTTCATTTAGTTCTTTTGCATGTTTTTTATAATTTAAACCAATACCAATAATATTAGGCGGATTTATTGGAGCTAAAAATTCAACTTCTTCTTTGCTAAATTTATCATTAATACTATAATCGTCATCAAAAATGTTCCCTTCAATTTTATAAACATAATCATCTACTAATTTGCCGTAAAATTTTTTGTTGTTATTTTGAAATCTTACAATTTTCATTATATTACCCCTCTTTTTATAATATTTTTTCGCCTTTAAGAACTCGAAGACCAATTTCCATTTCCTCATCAGCATCATAAGTTTTAGGCATTTGCTTTTTACCCCCCTATAATTATTATCAAAAGAAAAGCTACTAGAAAAATATATACTAATGACGTGAAAAAAACTGCTAATATAATGCTCGACAGCGTGGAATCGCTTCTTTTTGTGATGAATGGCAAGGAATATTTAAGATAATATATTGAATTGTTACATCTGCTCCATTATATACTTAAGGACAAAAGTTTAAAAGAGAGGAATAAAAAAACATGAATGACAATTCAGTTTTAAATATGACGATATATGAGCTGGAACAGTGGATTATTGCAAATAATATTGCTGATAAAGAAATATATTTAATTACAGCATTTTTATTTTTCGCATTTTTGACAGTATTACTTTCAAAAAAATACCATATACATGAGGTTGTAGGCTATGTATTTCTTGGTATTTTATTGAGTCCGGATATAGTAAAACTTTTTCCTTATGTAGGCGTAGATTTGAGAAATCTTTATACCTTTATTCTAGCAAATATGAGTTATATAACCCAAATGGCTCTAGCATTTATAGCTTTTACAATCGGTAGTAAGTTATGAGCTTCCCCCATTAAATTAGACACTTATTTTAGATATTTAGATAGTTTTACTTATTTTGTGATCTTTTTGATAAATTAATTCTGTTTTATAGTGAAAAAGCTTTATGCTCCTGCATTGTCCAAGCAGTCTCCTTGGCAGCTCGTTGAAGAACTTATTCCTTTTTTCATCAGTATCATAAGTGGTAAATTAAACCTTTAATCAGCACACTCTCTGTTTCCATATTAAACAGCTATTACTTTAAAGTTGGGCTACCACTATTAATAACAAGTAATTTCATTTTTCCCCAATAAATTTTATTTAATTTTTTATAACTTTTTCAACCCATTCTGAACACAGAACCCAGACAGCCGCTCCCCTTTTTGCAGAGTTAAACCCATCATTTTCAGACTCAAAGAGCTTCTGCCAGCTCTGTCTAATCTTATTTTTCAAAACTGGATAGTATGGAGAAAGCATAACTTCTGAATCATCAGTTATTCCCCACTTTTTTAAAGCTTTCTGATGCTCTTCTAAATCTTTTTGATCATCTGCAATATAACTGAGATTTAAAATTTTATTCCATTTTTTTTTATCAAAAAATATTATTTTTTCTTTAGGCACCTGCAGTTTAATTAAAAAACCTCCCCCACCATTCAGTACAGACTTTGGGTCAGCTGCAGCCCAAAATGGATATTCAGCATCTTCAGGTTTTTGAACTATCTTTTTAGCTTCACTAACAAAAAAGTCATATGCTTTCAAAAATATTTCAGCCTCTGAACCATACTTCCGCTTAATATATCTTTTCTTAACCGTCAGCCTTTTCTCTTTAAATAATAAATCTTTGACTTTTTTGCTCTGCTGAGTCCAAAGTTTAACTTTTGTACTCATAATCAACCACCCATTCCTCTTTTAGCTCCCAACTTATTGCAACTTTTTGATCTGAAAGCTCTATATTTGGGTCAAATAGTCTTTTCCAACTTGAAGTCATTTCTTTTTTTAATCTTGGATAAAAATTCTGTAAATAAATATCTGATTCAACATTAATATTGTACTTTTTAAGTTTTTCCTTAAATCTTCTTCTATCATCCCTATCTTTTGGTAAATATAGATAATTAACAATATAATCCCATTTCAACATATCAAAGATCATTATTTGATCTTTGGGTATTTCAAGCTCAAAAAAAACCATACCCTCAGCTGCAGGAAGTTTAAGTTCCTCCTCGACACTTAGCCAGATAGGATATTTAACTTCTGCTGGAATTTTCATTCTTTTAGAAGCCTCATGACGCAGCCATTTATATACATTAAGATAAATATCAGCACAGTCATCTAGCTTTTTTCTTATATATCTTTCTTTTACTCTATAAACTCCTTTTTCTTTAATTATTTTAAGCACATTTTTATGCTGCCTGCTCCAGACTCTAGCCTTAAGCTCTCCGTTTTCGCTCATTATTTTTTCCACAGTTATCACCCAGCCTTATTCTTGAAAAGTTTAATCAGTTTAAAAAATCTTAATTAAAAAGCACTCTGGATCTTTTATTATTTATTGTTCCAATAATTTTATAAATCTAAAATTATTTCCAGCTAATATCAGCTTGTTCACGGGGAACCGTTCTAAAGTATTTTACATCCGGATAACCAATAACCAAGGCTGTTACTATTTCTTTATTATTTTTAATTCTGAGAAATTTTCTGACTTCTTCTTTATTTTTAGCTCCTCTTAAAGTAAAACCACTAAATAAAACACCTAAATCTAAAGCATTAGCCATTAATTCCATATTAGAAGCAGCCAAAGAACCATTAATATTAGAGCTAGCTGAAATAACAATTACGATTGGAGCGTTAAAAAATAAACGGTCATTATGTACAGATTCGTTTTGATAATTTTGATACATCTGTATCCACATTTCAGCATATTTTTTAAATTTCATCGTCTCTGGGTTCAGGTTATTAAGTATTGATCTGCCTTTTTCATTTAAATTTTTCAATATTAGTTCTCTAAATTCATCTATTTTATCCTTCACTACGGTAAAAGAGACATCCTGCTGATTGCTGCCAGTTGGTGTATAACGTCCTGCTTCTATAATTTTCATTATTTTCTTTTCCTCTACATCTATTTCTTTAAATTGTCTAATAGACCTCCTAAATTTTATAAAATTGAGTAGATTATCTGCAGGTATTGAAAATTCTTCTTCATTATATTCTTTTACTTCGCTCATATTATATTCAGAAGTTGAAACTGCATTTGCGGGACAGATGGCAATACAGTGTCCACACTTAAAGCAGTTTTCGTTTTTCATTTGGGCCCTTTCTTCAACCATTATGATATCATTTGCTAAACAGTCATCAATACATTTAGTACAGCCAATACATTTTTCTGAATCAACTTTTATCATTTAGAAACCACTCCTAGTATTTTAATAATTTTAATTTAATTTACCCCTTTGTGTAATTGTACATTTTTTAGAAAATTTAGCAGTACAGACTTCTTTTTCTTGAGGTGAGCGCTTAGTATTTTTACTAATAATTATCTTCCTTTCTAGTTATTATTTTGAAGGAAGAAAGCAAACATGTCAAGTTAGTTGACACAATTTAAATTACTACAAAAAAACTTTTGGAAATCTGTTCAACGAGCTTAAAAACATTATATGTATGATCAGGCTTATCCGAATACCTTTTAAACATTTCTTTAATATCATTATTACTAAATCTTTCTAATCTATTTTCCACATCTCTTCCAGTTAACATAAAAGATTGAAAGATTTTTAATTCTTCATAATCTAATTAAGGTGTATTGCCAGTAAGTACTGCTATCCTTTATCTGAAGCCTATTTCAGCACTTTTTTATTTTTTTATCACCTGATAATACAACTTATTGTATTTACTTTTTATGCTTAATAGGCTATAATGTATCTAATAAGCAAAATTTTAAGGAGGCAAAAAAAGTGAATAAAGTTGAACCAATTCGAGTTAAATCTAAAATAGAAGAAGTTAAAAATGAACTACTGAAGGATAATTACAGAAATTATCTGCTTTTTGTTTTGGGCATCAATACTGGACTAAGAATTGGGGATATGCTAAAGTTGAAAGTTGAAGATGTGAGAAATAAGACTCACATAATCTTGAAGGAACAGAAAACGGGGAAATCAAAAAAATTTTTTATTAATTCTGTTTTGAGAAATGCACTGGATAAATATATTGCAAATATGGCCGACCACGAATATTTATTCCAGAGCAGGAACGGGACAAATCAGCACCTCTCCAGAAGCCAGGCTTATCGGATATTAAATAGAGCTGGAAAAAAAGTTGGCCTGGATTCAATTGGCTGTCATTCTACACGAAAAACTTTTGGCTACCACCACTACAAGCAGCATAAGGATGTAGCTTTGCTGCAGCAGCTTTTCAACCACTCTGCTCCCAGTGTAACTTTAGATTATATTGGAGTTAACCAGGATGTAATGGATAATTCAATGAAGAATTTCTCATTATAAGATATTTAAATACAATATTGAAAAAGATTATTATGAAATAATTTGTCGAAAAATGTTTTTTTATGTATTAAATAAATACTAAGTCAATATGGCGGAGTATTTGATTATGTCAAGCAGCTTTTGGAAATAAATTAAGCATGTTGAGTTGTCAAAAGAGCTTAACATTTCTTTTAGGATGGGCAACCAGCTAAAAATAATAAAATAAATAGAATTTAAGGTGTCCTTCTAATATTTTGTAAATAACTTTATTACTGATAAAAAAATGGAGTGTTTTATAATTGAATTTAAAAAATAAAGATATTGTATTTATAATTTTAATAGCGATTTTTTTAATTAACTTTAGAGCTGGAGCCCAAGATATTATTATTAACGAAATAATGTCATCAAACCAGGAGACTATTCAAGATGAAGATTCAGATTTTAATGATTGGCTGGAACTAAAAAATATTGGGGAAGAAGAGATTAATTTATCAGGATACTATCTTACCGATAAGAAAGACGAGTTAACTCGCTGGCAGTTTGATCCAAACAAAGATTACATAATTCATCCGGGAGGATATTTATTAATTTGGGCAGATGAAGAACCTAATGAAGGGAAACTGCATACTAATTTCAAATTAAGCAGCAGTGGTGAAAAAATTATTTTAACAGAGCCTGATGGAGTTAGTATTGCAAATCAAGTTAAATTTCCGCAAATAATGACAGATGTTTCATTTGGAAGAAAATCAACTAACCCCTCAAAATGGGTATATTTTATTTCCCCGACCCCAGAAAGAAAAAACAATCTGGGAATTTCAAGTTATTACTGGACAGAAAAAATAAAATTTTTAGCAGATAATAAAATTATTGTCTCTTTATTTTTAATATCTTTTCTTATTATTTTAATACTTTTGTTTAGTTATTACAAAACTAATAAAAAACTGGAAATTAGTAAAATAAAATATAAAAATTTATTTGAAGAATGTCCAATTGGACTAATAAGATGTGATATAAAAGGAAATATACTAGATGCAAACAAGGAAATGGTAAAGTTATTCGGGGCTGCAGATAAAGAAAAGATAAAAGAAATAAACTTAAATAATATTGAAAAATTCAAAGATATTTGGAATAATAAGTTTTTATCATCCAAAAATGAAGATATAATTGAGGGTGATCTTGAATACACTACTAATTGGGGCAAAAAAGTTTTTTTTAAATATAAAATTGCAATTATTTTATCTAAAAAAAAGGGATCAGAAATTATTATAGCTGTTAATGATATCAGTAGAGAAAAAGAAATTGAAAAAGATTTAAAATATTTTTCTTTTCATGACGAGTTAACAGATTTGTATAATCGTAGATATTTTGAAAATGAAATAAAGAGATTGGATGCTAAACGACAACTACCAATAAGTATTATTATTGCAGATTTTAATGGCCTTAAAATAATTAATGATAGTTATGGTCATAAAAAAGGAGATGAGATATTAATTCAAGCAGCCCAAATATTAAATGAATCTTTTCGTGAAGAAGATATATTAGCTAGATATGGTGGAGATGAGTTTGCAGTTCTGCTTCCAAACACCACAAAAGAAGCTGTAGAGAGAATTATTAAAAGAATAAAAGAAAAATGTAAAAACACAAATAATGACCTGATTTCTATTTCTCTGGGTAGTGCAACAAAAGAAAAACCAGAACAGGATATAAACGAAATATTAAAAAAGGCAGATGATAATATGTATAAGAACAAATTATCCGAAAGCCGCAGCAGTAAAAGTAATATTGTTCAGGGGATAATTAAAATTCTAAATGAAAAAAGTAATGAAACAAAAGAGCACTCGCTTAGAATGACAAAAATGGCTTTTGAATTGAGCAAAAAATTGAATTTATCAAATACAGAACAAAAAAGGCTTTCTATTTTAGCAGCTCTGCATGATATTGGTAAGATCAATATTGATGAAAATATTTTAAAGAAGAAAGGCAGCTTAAATGATAATGAATGGGAAGCTATCAAAAAGCATTCTGAATATGGTTATAAAATTGCTAAATCATCAGAAGTGTTTGCTGAAGTAGCCGATGATATATTAGCTCATCATGAATACTGGAATGGTGAAGGCTATCCAAATGGGTTAGAAAAAGAAGAAATACCATATCTGGCAAGGATAATTACTATAATTGATGCCTATGATGTAATGACTCATGATAGTTCTTACAGCAAAGCTGTTTCTAAAGAAGAAGCTTTAAAAGAGATAGAAAATTGTGCTGGAAGTCAGTTTGACCCATATTTATCTGAAGTTTTTATTAAAATGGTGAGAAATCAGGAAAGGTGCGAATAATATGAAGGAGAATTATAATTTTACGACATTATAAAGTCATTAAGTTATGCCATGGATTTAGTCAGTAAAACTTTAGTTGCTCATCATAAAAAATATTAGCCCACTTACTAAATTCAAGATTAGTAGTGATTATCAGGCTCTTTTTCTCATAACAGTCTGAGATTATCTGGAACAGGAGCTGGGATCCCTCTCTATCGAGAGGAATATAGCCCCATTCATCACAAATTATTAGGTCTGCTTTTGATATCTTTTTAAATAATTTATCCAGTTTTCCTTCCATAATTAATTACTTACAGAAGTTATGCAACCAGCTCAATAATTCCTGATCTTCAATCCAGTTAGGAATATCGTCAGGGACAACTTCTATATATGCAGCTTCTAAAACTTTTCTCTTTAGTTGAGAATTAACTTTTGCATAATGTTCGGTAGTCGTTACGCTTGTATGTCCTAAAAAATCACGGATATAGATTAGATTTACTCCTGCTTCCAGCAGATAAATTGCTTTAGTGTGCCTCATCATATGAGGCTTTAAATTATCTGGAAATATAATTTCAGTCTTTTTTTTCTTTTGCACTTTTTAAAGTACTTAAATATTTAATCTTTATTAATTATTTCATTCCATTCTTTTATATATTCTTCTTTATTTTTATATACTGGTGTATATTCTTTTTTTATTTTTTTAGCTTCAGCAGCATTATCCCACAACAAATCAACTATCATCATAGCCATTACTTTTCCCGGAAGAACATATGCCATCTCTTCATCGACTACTTTAAAATTTCGAGAATGAGCTTTACCTTCTACTCCACCTATAAAAGGATGTATAGCAGGAATTAATTGACTAATGTCTCCCATATCTGATGAAGCCGATGAAAAACTCTCCCATTCAACCTTATTATCTCCTACTAAATTTTTAGCATTAGTACTATACAAATCATTAAGTTTTTTATTAGATTTTAATGGTAAATATCCTGGAATTTCATTGATTTTTACTTCTGCTCCAACAGAATGCGCACCTCCTTCTAAAGCCATATTTACTTTTTTATTAGCTTCTTTAATAGCTTTAACTGTTCTCCCTCTTACATAACTTTCAATTGTTACTTCAGAAGGAACATTATTTACCATATCACCTCCTTTAGTAATAATTGGATGAACTCTAATATAATCCTCATCTTTAAATGTTTCTCGTTGAGCATTGATTCCCATAAGACCAAGCATAGCAGCATTTAAAGCGTTTATACCTTGATGTGGGGCTGCCCCAGCATGTGCTTCTTTCCCTTTATAACATACTGTTTTACCTAAAAAACCATTGGTTCCTGGAGCAAGTTTAATTACTCGTTCAGGTGTTTCTGCATTTAAATGAATCATTGCAGCCATATCTATATCATCAAAAACACCTAAACGAATCAATTCTTGCTTTCCTCCAAAAAATTCAATCTCTCCTTCATCTTTTAAATGCTGTCTATATTCCAATTCTATGTATTCTTCAGCAGGTACTCCTATAAAGGATACATCACCATAAAGTTCATTCATCATTCCAGATTCAATTAACCCAATTGCTGTAGCTAACATTACTGCTTGTTGAGCGTGATGTCCACAGGCATGTACTGCCCCTGTTTCAACATCAGAATCAGGATGATCCCTACATATCACTGCATCTAATTCTCCTAATATTCCAATTTTAATATTACTTTCTTTACCTTTAAGATTTGCTTTAACTCCTGTTTTAGCTAAATTTTTTTCATATGTCAAGCCTAAATCATCAAAAAACTCTTGAAGTTTTTTTGAAGTTCTTTCTTCTTTAAATCCTAATTCAGGATTCTCCCAAATATCTTTAGCATAGTTTATTATTTTGTCATAATTATCATCTATAGTTTCACAAATCTTTTTCTTGGCTTCCTTCTTATCCAATTGAATCTACCTCCTTAAATATTAACTCCATTCTAAAAAATGTATTTTCCAAATTTTAATTTATCTACATATCTCATATTAAACCCATTTCTTTTCCAACTTTTTCAAATTTAGAAAGAGCAAATTTTAAATCATCTTCACTATGAGTAGCAGAAATCATTACCCTTATTCTGGCTTTTCCTTTAGGTACAGTAGGATAACCAATAGATTGAGCAAAAACTCTTTCAGAAAATAATTTGGAACTCATTTCTGATGCATCTTTTGCATCACCAATCATTACTGGTGTAATAGGAGTCTCACTATGTCCTACATCAAAACCAGCTTCTTTCATTTTTTCTTTAAAAATATCACCATTATTCCAAAGCTTACTGACAAGGGTATCATCTTTTTCTAAAATTTCTATAGATTTAATAGTTGCTGCTACATCTGGAGGAGTTACAGCAGAACTAAATAGGAAAGGTCTTCCCTGTTGTTTTAAATATTCAATTAATGTCGCACTACCAGCCGCACAACCTCCTACTGTTCCTATTGCTTTTGAAAAAGTACCTATTTCTACATCTACTTCACCATGTAGATCAAAATGATCTACTATACCACGTCCATGAGTACCTAATACACCTTCCCCATGGGCATCATCAACCATAACCAAAGCATTATATTTTTTAGCCAATTCTACAATTTCAGGTAAAGGAGCTATATCTCCATCCATACTAAATACTCCATCTGTTACAATTAGTTTTCTTCCCTGTAGGTCAGATTGAAGTACACTTTTAAGTGATTCCATATCACAATGATCATAAACTTTTACATCTGCTCCAGTAAGTCTAATCCCATCAATTATACTTGCATGGTTTAATTTATCACTAATAACAGTATCTCCTTTTCCCACAAGAGCTGGGATAACTGCTAAGTTAGCAGTAAATCCAGATTGAAAGGTAATTGCAGCTTCAACTTTTTTAAAATCAGCTAATTTTTCTTCAAGCTCATTATGCAGAGTCATTGTCCCGGCAATACTTCTAACTGCACCAGGACCAATACCATATTTATCAAGTGCTTTTTTTGCAGCTTCTACAGTCTCCTTATGGTTTGCCAGACCTAAGTAATTATTTGAACTGAAATTTAATACTTCTTTTCCATTAATTTCAACCCAGGCTCCCTGAGGACTTTCTAAAGTTCTTATATTATTATATAGTCCCTCATCTTTTAAATTTTTCAATTCTTTCTTCAAATCTTTTTCAAATTCTTCATTCATTATTAAAACCTCCCTTAAGGTTTCAAAATAATTTTGCCGCAATTACCACTTTCCATAAGCTCCATTCCCTTTTTAAATTCTTCTAAAGGAAATATGTGAGTTATTAATGGATCAAGATCAATTCTTTCTTCTTTTAAAAGGCGACTGGCAGTATACCAGGTATTAAACATTTTTCTACCTGTTACTCCAACCAGAGTAATACCTTTAAAAATTACACCATTAGTAAGGTCAAGACTCACATTATCATCAGGTAATCCCAATAATCCCATTTCCCCACCAGCAGTAATTAATTTAAGTGCTTCATTTAAAGCATGTTCATTACCAGACATTTCTGCCACAAAATCTACACCAATACCATCTGTTCTTTCATATATTATATCTGTTAAATCCTCTTCTAAAGGATTTACTACTTTATCTGCGCCCATTTCTAAAGCTATTTTTCTTCGATAATCATTAGGTTCACTTACTATTACTTGAGTTGCCCCAAAAGCTCTTGCTACAGAAACAGAAATTAAACCAGCAGGCCCTGCTCCTGTAATTAAAACATTTTTTCCTGCTACATCACCTGCTAAAATAGTATCTATAGCATTACCCATTGGCTCCTGCAGAGAAGCATATTCAGCTGGAATAGTAGGGTCATTTTTCCAAACATCAACCTTGTCAATAACTGCATATTCTGCAAATACCCCATCTTTATGAACCCCTAAGATTCTCATATTATTACAAATATGTTGTTTCCCCGTTTTACATTGATAACAGTATCCACAGGGTATATGAGTTTCAGCAGAAATAAAATCACCTTCTTCAATATTCTCAACTCTATCCCCAACTTCCAAAACTTTTCCTGCAACTTCATGCCCCATTATTTGTGGAACAGAAATATTTTTTTGAGCCCACTTGTTCCATTCATAAATGTGCAAATCAGTTCCACAAATTGAAGTGCTTTCTACTTTAATCAATACCTGTTCAGAGCCATAATCCGGTATGGAAACCTCCTTAAATTTTGCCCCCTTAGCTTCTTTTGTTTTTACAATAGCTTTCATTTTACCATTCACAATTATTACCTCCAATTTATTTTTTATTATTCACATTATCCCCTATTTTGTTTTTTTAATTTTAAAAAGTAATAAATTTACCTTACACTCAATTTGATATCATTACTTTATTATATTTTAAACATTCAAGATAATATATTTTTTCCCTGCAATAAATTTTTAATTTTAGGAAAATTATAATATTTCAGTAAAATTTAATCCCATAATTGGGTCCCAACAGCCACCAGCAGTTAAGTCTTTACGATTCATTTAAAGATTTACCTAATTAAGTGAATTTCATAAAAATAAGCCTTGATATAACAAAGATTTTAATGATATAAAAAGGGCTTCACCCCATTCTTGTCGAATTTAATAGTAACACCTAAAAAACCGAAAGAAGGTGAAGCCTTATTAATAATGTTCGACAAGAGTGTCTTTTTTCCTTTGAAGAATTACTAAATTTATCGGAAACAGACAAATTAATTTGTATTTTAGATCCTATTGAACTTAAACCTGTTGTTGAAAAGATAAAACCTAAGTCTAATAGAGGTCCTACTGGATATAATCCTGAAGCAATTTTAAGAGCTTTTCTGGTCCAACAGATCGAAAAGATTCCCACCAGAGCAGACTTAATAAGTAAAATTGATAGAAGTCCATATCTCAGATATGTCTGCGGTTTTTCTACCACTGGTAAGGTGGTGCCCAGTGAGTCAACTTTTAGTCGTTATTACAGCAAATTATCCGAGACTGATGGAGCTGAAATTTTAATGAATAATCTTTTAGATCAAAGTATAGAACTTGATTTATTGGATACTGAAATAATGGCTATTGATGCTTCAAAACTTGAAGCATATGAACGAGCTAAGCCAAGGTCAAAGATAGATAAGGAAAATTCTTTTACCCCTGATTGGGGTACTAAATTCGACTCTCATAAAAATCAGATAACCTGGTTTGGCTGGAAGATACATGCTGCAGTTGAAACTAAATCAGAATTACCAATTGCTTTAACTTTGACTCCAGCCAATCATGCAGATAAAACTCAGGCAATACCTTTAGTTGAAAAGGTTAATTGACTTTTTAGCTGAAAGAGATTTAACTAAACCTAAATACTGGACTATGGATTCAGGTTATGACTATACTGATATCTATGAGCATATTCTCTTTGAGCAGGAATCTCAGGCCATTATCCCAATTAACAAGCGTAATGCTAAACAGCCACCAGCTGGTTTCTATGATTTTAAAGGAACACCAGTCTGTAGTGGTGGACACAAAATGTATTACTGGGGTCATTACAAAGGGGTCAATAAATTTAGATGCCCACATGTATGTGGTAAAGTTGATTGTATTCATGGAACTAAGTGGTGTTCTAACAGCAACTATGGTCGAGTAACTAAAACCAGACCAAAAGAGAACCCCAGATATATTTCAACTCCACATAGGGATTCTAGAACCTGGAGAAAGATCTACAACGAAAGAACCAGTATGGAAGAAGCTAAGTATATGGAATCAGTAATGGGTGTAGGCTTAATTACAGTAGCAGGATTCATTGCAGAAATTGGAGACATAAATAATTATGTTCATCCAAAACAGATACAGAAACTTGCAGATTTAAACTTAAAAGAACACAGCTCAGGTAAACATCTAGGTCAAACCAGAATAACAAAAAGAGGAAGACCCAAATTAAGAGGATTGCTGTACAGAGTAATGCTGCCTATACTGGCCAATAATCAGGAGTTTAAACAGCTGCATGAATACTATACTACTCGAAGGGATAACCCTTTAAAGCCTAAACAGTCAATGATAGCTTTAGCCTGCAAACTGATTAGAATATTTTTTGCACTTTGTCAAAAACATGTTATGTATGATGGTGAAAAGCTGATGAACGATATTGAGAGAAATTTAGATTTACAGGAAGCAGCTTAAGTATTAATTGTATTGTTGTTAATGGATTAGTTGATTTTAAAAAGCTTGTTTAAAGTTTAGTAGTAGAACTTTGAAAGAGGAAGACTGGATTAGCCGGAATATATTTTTTCATTAGGGCTTGATTTAAGTTAAGACCCGGTATAGGAGCAAAACCGGCCTCCACCCATGGAAAAGTAGAACGAAGGAATGTTGGGACATAGATCCTGGGAGATATGGGAGGTAAGACCACCATGGTCATGTGGAGATCCAAAGCGACCATAGAGGAATTTTTTAGAAAAAAGCTAGATTTTTTAATAAGGTCGTCTCTATATTTCCAGAAATTAATATTTTTAAAAAAACTATTAGATTTGACGTAACGTAATTTATAGAGGGAGTGATATTATGAAAATAATTGGTATTATTTTAATATTAATTGGAATTGCAGGAATTTTTGTGGGGTCACTAATGTTTGGTGATATTGGTGTTGCAGCAATGATAGGTTCATTAGCTGCATTGTTTTCCGGAATTGGATTTTTTAGATTTGAAAAGAAGGTGAAACAATATGCGAAAGAAGTTGATGCAAATGACTAAAAAAATTATTTTTCTAACTTTAATCTTATCTCTCTTTTTCTCTTCTGCAATTATAGCAAAAGAAATGACTAAGGAAAATATTCTGCAGAAACTTGATGAAATATCTGCTATTGAAAATGATATAGCTCGACTGGAGGCTTATGATCAGTTTGTGAGTAGTTTAAATATTGAACCTGATCAAAACAAAAAATCTAACTCATCTAATAATATTATTGCTCAATATAGTGGAACTGGAATGAAAAACACCAGACCATTTGAAATTAATAACCCATGGGAAATTCAGTGGAATGCCACAGGTGAGATATTTCAAATTTATTTATATGATGAGCACGGTAATTTAGTAGATATTGCAGCTAACCAAATGGGGGCAGGTAAAGGCTCATATTACAGTCCTAAGACTGGTACTTTTTATTTAGAAGTTAATGCAATGGGCGATTGGGAAGTCAAAGTTGTAAATGTAAAATAAAGGAGGAACTAGATGCTAATTGAAACAGATAATTATCCTAAAGTTCTCTACAAATATAAAAGCTTTGATAAAAACAATTACACTTATGACATGTTGGAAAACGGTAATTTATATTTTGCTTCTGCTAAATCATTTAATGATCCTTTCGATTCAGCCTTGCCCTATAATTTTGAAGGTATAAATAGCAAAAAAGGTGAAATATGGGTAAAAAAATTAATAAATAAAGAATTTTCTAATTTAGGAGAAGATAAAAGAATTAAAATTTCTGAAGGTACTCAAAAAAGAATAGGAACTCCTGAACATATAAAAAAAATGAAAAAAGATATCATAGAAAAGCAATATGATAAATTTGGAATACATTCCTTATCAGCAAACAATAAAAACATCTTGATGTGGAGCCACTACACTAATAATCATAAAGGGTTGTGTATAGGTATAAATACTAATAAATTAATTGATAAATTTCTTGAAAAAGCCAATAAAGGTATTTTGCTAGACTTATTAAAAGTTGAATATAAAAATAAAATGCCTGATATTAATTTTTTTGATTCAATGTTAGATAAAAAATCTGAAACTAAAGATTTATATGATTTAATAAGTATTAAATCTAAGGATTGGAGTTACGAAAATGAATATAGACTTGTTTTATGGGATAAAGTTAACTTTAAAATGAATTTTGGAACAGAAATTATATCTGAAATTGTACTAGGATGTAAAGCAGATAAATCAGATGTAAATAAAACAAAAAATATCTGTGATAATTATAATCATGAAGTTAAACTTTATAAAGCAATAAAAAGCAATAAAAATTTTGAAATTGTTCTAGAAGAAATATAATTATTAGCCCTTCGGGGTTCCTCTTTTTGCATATTAAGCGAACATATGTACTAAAAATAGCACAAAGAAAGGAGATTTGTGATGGCAAGTTATAGAAAAGTCCCTTCAGGCAAATGGGAAGTAACTGTCGAAATAGGTACTCATAATAGGAAAAGAAAGTCGAAAAGATTTAAAACTAAAAAAGAAGCTCAACAATGGTCTGCTTCTATGGAATTAAAAAAGCGTGATGGTTTAATTATAGCTGCAAAAAATTATACTCTTAAAGATTTACTTGCAGAATGGTTAAAAGAATATGTAAGTGACAAAAGCCCTACTACTTATGATGGTTATAAAATGATAGCTAAAACTCACATATTACCTGTTCTTGGCAAAGTCAAATTAAAAGATCTTCACTCCAGGCATTTAAAAAATTATACAAATGAAAAAAGTGAAGATGGTAAAATAAATGGTGCTGGAGGCCTATCAGGCACAACTTTACTATATCATTATTATGTATTCTCCAGTGCTTTTAAATATGCCAGAAAGTGGGGTATCATGAATCATAATCCGCTTGATAAAATTGATCCGCCTAAAAAGAATGATTATAAAGCAGAATATTTATCAAAAGAACAAATGGAGCACTTGCTTAAAACTGCAGAAAAAGTTAATGAATGGACATATAATTTTATTTATATAGCATTCAAAACAGGAATGCGTAGAGGTGAAATTCTTGGACTTAAATGGCCAGATATTGAATTCAACAGAAAGAAAATATCAGTTGTAAATAATATTGTGAAAACTAATGCTGATACTGCACTTGAAAAATCTCCTAAAAGCGAAGATGGAATTAGACCAATAATTGTATCAGATGATGTAATAAATTTATTAAAAAATATTAGAAATAAACAATTGGAAAGAAAAAAGATTTCAGGATTTGAAGATAATAATTATGTCTTTTGTATGGATGATGGTTCAAAAGTTATTCCTCGAACCGCTTACAATAGATATACTAAAGTTTTCAAAGCTGCAGAATTAACAAATTTTAATTTCAAATCATTAAGACATACTCATGCAACATATATGCTGCAAGCAGGGCAGGGGTGCATCCCAAAATTGTTCAAGAAAGACTGGGGCATTCATCAATTGAAGTAACCTTAAATATATATTCTCATGTGATACCAAGTTTACAAAAAACAGCAGTAACCGAATTCGAAAATTACCTCTCAAAAAGTGATTTTAAAATTAATGGCGGGGAAATGACGGGGAAATAGAAAAAACCCGCCTCTCGGCAGGTTTCTTAAAATGGGCATCAGCCCTTAATATTCAATGGCGGAGGGACAGGGACTCGAACCCTGACACCTTTCGGCTTCACCGGATTTCAAGTCCGGCTCCTTAGCCAATTCGGACATCCCTCCACTTTTGTCACAAATTATATTCTACTATATTAATTCAATACTGTCAAGAGTTAAACCATTTTTTTCTGCACGTATAAATTGCAAGTTGCAGTGCACGGTTTTATTATTTTTTAACTCTTAACTTTATAACCAATTTTAAATAAATATATTACACTCCAACCAGAATCCCTCTTACCATACCTCCAATCATAAATCCAAGACTGAGTTCAATATAAGAAAAAGGGGCCAGCAAAAAATCCATAATTATACCATCTCACTTTATAGATTAACTTGATGTTCCACTTTATTCCCTGCAAAAAAATCGATCAAATTTTGTGCTGCAATCTCAGCCATTTTATTTCTTGTCTCAGTAGTAGCACTTGCTGTGTGAGGTGTCAAAACAACATTATTCATCTTCAGCAGTTCAGGATGTACTGCAGGTTCATCTTCAAATACATCTAAAGCTGCTCCAGCAATTTCTCCTTTTTTAAGTGCTTTTACCAGTTCACTTTCATTAATAATTGGTCCTCTTGCTGTATTAATTATAACAGCCGTATTTTTCATCAATTTAAATTCATTTTTCCCTATTAAATGATGAGTTTCATCATTCAATAAGGCATTAATAGTTATAAAATCTGACCTTTCGAGAAGTTCATCCAGTTTATAGTATGTTACATTAAGTTCTTTTTCCTCTTTATCTGAAAGTGGACTGCGTTTATTATAATAAACTTCCATACCAAATCCTTCTGCACGTCTGGCAACTGCTCTACCTATTCTTCCCAGACCAATTATACCCAGCTTTTTTCCATAAATATCTTTACCCAGCAGCAGTTTCGGCGCCCAGCCTTTATATTTTTTATCTCTTACAAATTTATCAGATTCTACAATACGCCTGGATACTGCCATCAGAAGTGCCCAGGTCATGTCAGCAGTTGTTTCTGTAAGAACACCAGGTGTATTTGTAACAACAATATCATTTTTGCTGGCATAATCAATATCTATATTGTTATATCCAACTGCATAATTGGAAATTATTTTTAAATTAGGATTGCTGGCTATAATTTCTTTATCTATTGTATCGGTTAACAGAGATAAAAGTCCGTCACATCTGTCCATATTTTCTATAATTTCTTTTTTGGTCAGTACTCGGTCTTCCTCATTAACTTTAATATCAAATTTTTCTTTCAGCATATTGAGACCTATGTCAGGTATTTTTCTTGTAATATAAATTTTTTTCTTCAGCATAAAATTTCCTCCCTAATCAGTATATATTCAATAAAACAGATAGTTTCTTTATTCATTATATCAAAGGTAGTACAATAATTCTTCCTTTTTAAATAATTTTTAAATATTCCTGCAAAATAAAGGATTTTTCAAAAAAATCTTTAAATATATTACTGTAGAAAGTAAATAAGATTAGTTAACAACAAATTATTTTCTTTATTTACTCAGACTGGAAAATTTAATTATTTTTAGAATATAGCTGTATTTATATACAAAAGAGGAGGAAGAAAAATGGTTGACACTATAGGTCTGCTGGAATTTAAAAGAATTGCCTCAGGTATTGAAGCCTGTAATCAAATGATTAAAGCTGCAGATATCGAACTCCTTAATGCCAGATACATCTGTCCTGGAAAATATATTGTTTTAATTGCTGGTGATGTAAGTGCTGTTAAATCATCTATTAATGCCGGTCTTAATATAGGGAAGAACGATGTAATAAAAGAACTAACCATTCCTAAAGTAAGCAAACAGCTAATTGATTTAATCCAGCATAAAAAGAGTAAACCAGAAAATTTTATAGCTCTCGGAGTTTTAGAATATTCAAGTATTGCTGCAGGTATAATTGCTGCTGATGCTGCAGTAAAAGCAGCAGAAGTAGAGCTGGTAAAAGTAGTACTGGGTATGGCAACCGGAGGTAAGTCTTTAATCATATTTACAGGCAGTATTGAAGCCTGTAAACAGGGATTAAATACAGCTGAATCAGCTAATAAAGATAATCAAAAATATTTATTGGGTAAAAAATTGATCTCTTCACCAGAAAAACCTCTAATTGATTCTCTCGTATAATTTGACTTATAATCTGATTATATAATAATCAGTTGAAAATCATTTTTGAAACAGAAAGACCACAGTTAGGTTTAAAAGCTTAACTGTGGTCTTCTTTAATTATTTTATTATTATCTTATTTTTTAAACTTTTATCGACTTATTTGAATCAAAATTTATCTAACCCATCTAAAAAAATTTTTCTAAATCTGCGATTTATTGAAAAAGCATTACTTCTTAATTTCAATACCTCTATCTAAAAGTATTTCTGCTGTCCACATTGCTGATTTACCGGTTACATCCGGACACTGATCTTCATGTGCTCCTGCTTCTTCAAATTTTCTGAAATCATCCTGATCCCAGAGATCAAAACTTCTTCCCATCTTTTTCGACTGAACATCATTACAAATTACACTTCCAAATTCATCAATAAATTTTTCCCTCAATTTTTTTGCAATTTTAGAAGAACCGGTCCACCCATCTGCACTACTTTTTCCAAACTCTTCTCTGCTGCGGCCAAAAAAACATCCTAATGCTGCCATACCGCCAACAAGTCCACCACATGTTCCATCACCACATAGTGCTCCTCCGCCAGCAAGTGTGTGATTGGCTTTAATCACCTCATCATCAATTCCATCAAAATAATCCTGCAGTGCAGCTAAAACTGCCTGGGGACAAAAACCATAATCTGCTTCATATTCATAAGCTCTTTTATAAATACTGTCCAGCAATTCTTTACGTTCTGAATTTTCCATAGCTATCCCCTCCAAGTGATTTTATTCACTTTTATTATATTACATTATTGAACATATGTCAATAAACATTTAATCTAATATTATATCTGTTTCTAAACAAAAAAAGAGATTCCTCTTTATGAGAAATCTCTAATACAACATTAATTATACAACCAAAATTCAATTCTATTGATGAATATGTTATACCTATGACTACAGAAAATGGCGTTGTTAATATATTTCAATTTCTATATCTTTAATATCTTTTTTAAAAAATGCCGCAATTTCTTCAATTCTTTTCCTGGAAATCTTTTTAATATCTGAGATTGCACCAGGTCTATCAAGAGTATTTAATTGAACTTTTTCTGGATTAATCCTTTTGACAGCTTTTTTAAATAGCTGAAATTCTACTTCATTATCATTAATTCCAGGCACAAGAAAGATTTCCAGCCATATTTTACCATTCTGCTCTCTTCGCAGGGAAATAATATTTTCAATGACTTCTTTAATATCAATATCCAGGTGTGGTCTATCAATTTTAGCAAAGGCTTCAACAGAAATCCCATCAAGAGAAGGAACAATTAAATCAAAATCTTTTATTTCTTCTCGAACCTCTCTATTTAAAAGGGTACTGTTTGTCAGCAGTGCTGTATTATACTGAGAGAAATTATTTTTAATAAACTTTAATATTTTCCCTAGACCACTGTGTAAAGTTGGCTCCCCAGAGCCAGAAAATGTTATATAATCTAATTCTGGATTTTCTTTTAAATAGCTTGATAATTCTTTTAAAACTTCCCCTGTATCTACATATTCTTTTCTTTCTAAAGTCAGCTCCTTTGTTGGGCCACATTCACAGTAAATACAGTCTAAACTGCATATATTATAGGGAAATAAATCCACTCCAAGTGAGCGCCCCAATCTGCGCGAATTAACTGGACCATATATGTATTTATAACTCATTTCTGCCTGTCTCCTTTTTTATGGTTGATTAAGAACCAGCAACAAATTTACAGAATGATATTACTGCCAAATCAACAGCATTAATTTCTCGCTCCTGCATTGTTATATGAACACTAAATTATGTTATTTTCCCAGGAGATAGAGCCTAATTATCTGTTCTGTCAGCTCTTCTAACAAAATATCACCTGATTGCATTGCTTCTTCTAAAGTAATTGGACTTTTTAAAATACTAAAAACTGCATCAATTCCAGATTTATTAACTTTTTTATAACCTTCTGCTAAAGAACCAGCCACAGCAATTACATCGATATTATGTTTTTTTGCTCTAGAAGCTGCACCAGCAGCAGCTTTGCCTGATACAGTCTGGCTATCTATCATTCCTTCTCCAGTAATTAATAAATCAACATTTTTAAGGTAATTATCAAATCCAACTTTATCTAATACAATTTCTATACCTGATTTAAGTTCAGAATTCAAAAATGTAATTAAACCTCCACCAAGGCCACCCGCAGCACCAGTACCAGGAATTTTTTGAAGATCAATATTAAATTCTCTTTTAATGAGCCCGGCAAAATGTTTTAGATTTTTATCAAGTATTTTAACCATTTCTGCGTCTGCACCTTTTTGAGGTGCATAAACATATGCAGCACCATTTTCCCCATAAAAAGGATTATCAACATCACATGCAGTTATTACTTCTACTCCTTTTAAAGTTTCTTTTAATTTGCTGAGATCGATTTCTTTAATTTTGCTGAGGTTTTCACCACCGAAAGATATCTCTTCTGCATTTTTATCAAAAAAATGAGCCCCTAAAGCCTGGGCCAGCCCCACTCCAGCATCATTGGTTGCACTACCTCCAATAGCAATAATCAACTTTTTCGCTCCCTCATTAAGAGCATCTGCTATTAGCTCTCCAGTACCATAAGTTGTAGTAACAAGAGGATTTCTCTCTTCTGGAGAAAGCAGAGTGAGCCCAGAAGCTTCAGCCATTTCAATTACAGCAGTCCCATCATCAAGTAGAGCATATTCTGCTTCTATAATCCTTCCCAGAGGGTCATGCACCTTTTTAGAAATTTTTCTACCACCAGTAAAATCAATCAAAGCCTGGATGGTGCCTTCACCACCATCTGCCAGCGGTATTTTTTGGGTCTCAATATTCATATCAAAATTCTTTATTCCTTTTTCAACTGCACTGGCAGCTTCCAGAGCAGTTAAAGATCCTTTAAAAGAATCAGGAGCTATTAAGATTTTCAAAATAATACGCCACCCTTCTCCGGTTTTAAAATTAAATTTTATAAGTTGATCTAATTAATCAAAATAATTAATGAGATTTGCTTCTTTATCAATAAAAGTCTCAATTAAATTATTTTTAGCAGTAAAAAGAGTAGTCACACCTGGTCCATGTCCCATCTTTATACAATCACTGTGAATTACAACACCAATACTCCCCGCACCACGCTTAAATTCTCTACCATAAGTATTATCACAATCTTTTAAATACACAATATCGCCCAGGCGAAGTTTATCAATCTCCAGTTCTCTGATAAGTTCAGTATCACCTGTTGTAATATCATAATCACCTCTGCCGACAGAAGAAGATCCTATACCAGATCCCATTATTTCTCCAGGTATTTCTGCAGCAACACCTATTTTTAATTTGCCGTCCTCTTCTTTAATATTCAGCTTTTTTAATAATGTCGGATCAATATTAAAGACTTTAATCTCTGGATAATCTCTAATCTTTATCCCCTGTCCATATGCCTTAATGAGGATCTCATCACCAATTTTCATTTTTTCCAGTTCTTCAGCTTCAAAATATATTAGAACATGGTCAATACCACCATGTGTACCGGTAACAAATCCTTCAGCTCCTTCTGCCTTTCCACTTACCACCTTTGCCCTATTTCCTATACATGCAAGTGTAGCCAAACCCATATTTTCTGCTCCCTGATTATTATCAACTATCTTCATACTTACACCAGGTTCAATATGATCTCCAGCCCAGCCAAAAGCTGGATCTCCAATACTTACATTGTAAGTTATACCACCAGTCGCAGGCAGAATATTCCCCATACCCTCTCTATCAACTCTGTAAGGAGATGCTCCTGCTTTTGGATGAGCAATCACTCCCTGTACAGACTGCATAACAAGATTCTTTTCATTAAATTTCATCTTTTATTCCCTCCTGTAAAATATTTTTTTGACAGCAGTATTTATCATTCTTTAAAACGATTTTACTTATTTTTTGCTGTTCAAAACAATTCAAAAAAATGAAAGCATAAATATTGCTGCTTATCTGCAAAAATACAATATAAGTTATCAATTATATTGTATCACAAATACTTAATTCTTTATAATTAAACAAATTTCCTTCCTAAAATAAATTTAACTTATTTTTAACTATTTGTAAGTTTTTCCTCTTACTTATTAAAATTACTTCTTTTAATTATTTAAAATTTTATCTCTGTTTAAATTCAACAAAACAAGTAAAACAAGTGCGGCTACAGGCAGCATTAATATTACTCTTATAGAATAAATAATGCTAAAACTATCTGCTATATATCCCAGTCCAGTGGCCCCCAGTGCCCCTAAACCTGATCCAAAACCAGTCATCAGTCCGGCAGCAAGGCCTGCATTACCGGGCATAACTCGCTGGCCCAGTATTACTGTTATACCAAAAGTGCTCATTAAGACAAAACCTGTCAAAACTGCAGCAATATTTGTAATAAAACTGCTTGTATTAAAAATCAAATATGTAAAAGGTATAGTTAAGGTAATAAAACCAGTTAAAATTTTAAGCATCCCTATTTTATCCCCAAGCCGACCTGCTATTACAGTACCTACAGCCCCTGCAGTTAAAAATAAAGTTAATAATCTACTGCCAAAAAACCCTGCTTTTCCCAGATAATCAATAAAATAAAGTGGTATAAAATTCAAAATACCTGCACTTAACCACGATCTAACAATAACAAATAGGAGAAGAATAATGATAGAATTTACTCTTTTCTTTTCATCTTCAGGATTTCCCTTTTTAGCACTTTTTTTAAAAGGATCCTCAAGTACATATTTACCATCTATTTTAAAGAGATAATATCCGGCAGCTGGAATAACTAAAATAGCCGGTATTAGAAAATAGATTGTTCCTTTAAGACCAGAAAGACCAATAAAAAATGACATCAGCACCGGTGCAAAAGCAACTCCCAGGGTTCCACCAAGTGAAAAAATAGACATTGCCTGTGCCTGATTACCACCTCTGCTGAGCTGAAAAACCAGTCTGGAAGCATAAGGATGAAATGCAGCTACTCCAATTCCAGAAAGAAATACTACAAAAAGCAGCAGTTTATAATTATCGATAAATCCAAGTGAACTTAAAGCAGTGATAGAAAGAACTGTAGAAGCAGGTATAATCCATACTTTATAACCTTTATCTGAAATATAACCTAATATTGGCTGCAGAAAAGAAGATGTAACTTCAATCATTAAATAAATTAATGTTGTCTGAAAATAACTTAAATTTAAGAGTGTTTTCATGTGTGTCATTATTATTAATATGGATCCTGGCGCAAAATCAGTTACTAGATGAACAGAACTTAAAATATAATATTTTAGCATTTTAATCCCATCACTCCCAGATATTTTATATAAAACAGCATATCTTGGAATCAAAGATAAAGCAAGTATTTTTTATTTTTTCTTTACCAAAATATTCTTATCAATAATAATTCTCCATAAAATATCTCAGGATACCACTGTTTTTTTACAATAAATGAAAAAACTATTATTCTGTGGTATAATAAATGTAATCATATAAAATATTAAAAAAGAAGGGATCAAATGAAAAATAATACATATATTATCTTATCAATTTCAATTATAATTGCTGCTTTAATACTGGGAGGATTTTTCTACCAGGCAGTTAATAAAGAAAATACAATTAAAGTAGTAGGAATTGCAAAAAGACCATTTGAAGCTGATACTTTAAAGTGGTCTGTCAATCTGGAAACAGAAGTAAATCCAGAAGAACTGCAGCAGGGCTATTTAATAATGAAAGATCGGCTGTTAAATTTTAAAGAAGAAATCAGCAAAATAGGCATAGAAACTGAACAATTTAATATCCAGCCAATACAGGTAACAAAAGAATTTAATTATATTTATAAAGATGGAAATAGTGAAAGGGTTTTTAGAGGTTACAGATTGAATCAATATATTTTCTTAATAACAAAAAATATCGATCAGGTAGAAAACCTTGTTCTCAATCCATTAGAACTTTATAACAAAAATATCTTTATAGAAAATTCCAACCTCCAGTATTATTTTTCGGAAATAGATAATCTCAAAAAAGAAATTATTGCTGAAGCCACAGTAAATGCACGTGAAAGAGCAGAAAGAATGTTAGAGGAAACTGATCTTAAACCAGATAAGGTTCTTTCTATGAACTCAGGTATTTTTCAAATTACAGAACCTTATTCAACCAATACCTCAAGTATGGGAATCTACAATACAAGCAGTAGAAACAAAGAAATCAGTGTAACAGCACATGCTGCTTTTTCTTTAAAATAAATTCTTTATGCTTATAAAAATAAGCTCATAAATTAAAACCCTGCCGTGACATTATATATCTACAGCAGGGATTTTTTTAATTATTTAAAAATTACTTTATAATATCTGTTCCCATATATGGCCGCAGAACTTCTGGCACAGTTACAGTTCCATCTTCATTTTGATAATTTTCCAGAATGGCAGCAACAGTTCTTCCAATTGCCAGACCTGAACCATTTAATGTATGCACAAATTCTGCCCCTGCATCCTTTTTGGGGCGATATCTAATCCCGGCCCTTCTGGCCTGAAAATCTTCAAAATTACTGCAGGAAGAGATCTCACGATAAGTATCATATGCAGGCAGCCAAACTTCGAGATCATAAGTCTTTGCAGAAGAAAATGTTAAATCTCCGGTACATAAAGTAACTATTCTATATGGCAGTTCTAATTTTTGTAAGATATCTTCTGCATCAGCCGTTATTTTTTCTAGTTCATTATAAGAATCTTCTGGTTTAACAAACTTAACCATCTCTACCTTATTAAACTGATGCTGTCTAATTATACCTCTGCTGTCCCTTCCATGAGCACCGGCCTCTGCTCTAAAGCAGGCACTGTAAGCACATAAATACTGAGGTAAATCTTCTGCACTCAATATTTCGTCACGGTAGAGATTTGTCACAGGAACTTCGGCAGTTGGAATTAAATAATAATCCAGCCCTTCTAATTTAAACATATCTTGTTTAAATTTAGGCAGCTGACCTGTCCCGGTCATACTATCAGCATTAGCTACAAAAGGAGGAAATACTTCTTTATAGCCGTGTTCCTCTGTGTGGAGATCAAGCATAAAATTAACCAAACTGCGCTCTAACTTTGCCCCAGCACCTTTAAGAAAAGTAAATCTCGCTCCAGTCACCTTTCCACCACGTTCAAAGTCTAAAATATCCAGCTCTTCTCCAATATCCCAGTGAGCTTTAAATTCAAAATCAAATTCTCTAGGTTTACCCCATCTTTTAACTTCTTTATTATCTTTTTCATCTAATCCAACTGGAACAGACTCATGTGGTATATTGGGAATAGTAAGCAGAATATCATTTAATTTTTCTTCGATTTCTTTAACTTCCTGGTCATATTTCTTAATTTGTGCAGAAACTTCCTGCATTTCAGAAATTAATTCAGAAGCATCTTTCCCATTTCTCTTAAGTTCACCTATTTTTTCAGAATTAATATTGCGCTTATGTTTAAGCTGCTCTGCCTCATAGAGCAAATCTCTTCTTCTGTCATCCAGCTTCTTAAATTCAGGCACTGGTGAATCCATATCTCTCTTTTCAAGTGCCTTCTCAATAATTTCTGGATTTTCCCTGATAAATTTCATATCTAACATTTTTTATTCCTCCTTCTTTAAGTTAAGTTTATTATAATTAAATTAAAAAACTCCCATCCCTAAAAAGGGACGAGAGTTATATTCCCGTGGTGCCACCCTACTGGCAGATTATTATTATCTGCCTCTTTGAAAAAATAACGGATTTTTCCCGGAAAAGACTACTTGATTTCATCTTTTCAGCTCCCAGGTGGATTCTACTAACAATCTGGCTGATTTTGCAGCATCCATCAGCTCTCTAAAACAGATTGACTTAGTTTACTATTCCTGTTCAAAGCATTTATTATCTGGCTATTAATTTGAATTTTATTATAATACAGATGCAAAAAAATTGCAAGGCTTTAAAGAAAAAAGAGTTCCCGCATTTTTAGTATTAAGATGCAAAAAAGCAGGCAGCTTAAATGCCACCTGCTTTAATAATATCATTTTTCAGATTTATGATTCAATTTATGCTTCAAAATCAGCTATAAGATCAGAAAGTGGTGTATAATCCATATCAAATGCATCTGCAACTGCTTTATATGTCAGTTCACCTTCATGAGTATTTAATCCCTTTGCAAGTGCTGGATCATCTACCATTGCTTTTTTGTAACCTTTATTGGCAAGTTTAAGTGCATAAGGCAGTGTTGCATTTGTAAGTGCATATGTAGATGTTCTGGCAACCGCGCCTGGCATATTTGCAACTGAATAGTGAACTACTCCATGACGTACAAACACAGGATCATCGTGAGTGGTAGGATAAGTTCCTTCAACACATCCACCCTGGTCAATTGCTACATCAACAATTACTGCCCCCTCTTTCATTTCCTTTATCATTTCTTCTGTGACAAGACTTGGAGCTTTAGCACCAGGGATTAAAACTGCTCCAATAACTAGATCAGCTTTTTTTACCTCTTCCATTACATGATATGTATTTGACATTACTGTCTTTACTCTACCATTGAAAATGTCATCTATATAACGCATTTTTTCCTGATCAATATCCATAATAGTTACATCTGCTCCCAGACCAACAGCCATTTTTGCTGCATTTACTCCAACAATTCCCCCTCCAACAATTACTACTTTAGCAGGTTCTACACTAGGCACTCCTCCCAGCAGAACACCTCTACCACCATTAGGCTTTTCTAAAAATTTAGCACCTTCCTGTGCTGCAAGCCTGCCTGCAACTTCGCTCATCGGTGTCAAAAGCGGTAAAGAACCATCTTCTGTCTGAATTGTTTCATATGCTACACCTACAACTTTTTTGTCCAGCAGAGCTTTGGTTAATTTCTCTTCAGCTGCCAGATGTAGATAGGTAAATAGAAGTTGGTCTTCGTGGAAGTAATCATATTCTTCAGGTAGCGGTTCTTTTACCTTCATAATCATTTCTGCTCTTTCAAATAATTCTTTTTTATCACTAAGAATTGTTGCCCCTGCAGAAATATATTCTTTATCATCGATTCCACTGCCTTTACCGGCATATTTTTCTATTAATACTTCATGCCCGGCTTTAGTCAAAGCTTCAACACCTGCAGCTGTAATAGCAACTCTGTTTTCATTGTTTTTAATTTCCTTTGGTACTCCTACTATCATCAAAATCATCCCCTTTAATTTTTTTACAGTTTAAACACTGTATTTTTAATATAATAAAAGTGTTCTAAAAATTTACATTTTAACTTTTGATATAAAAATTAAAATGATATTTCCCACTTTTATTTATACTCATTAAATCATTTAATTTCTGCTTTAAACAAAAAATTAATCTCTATTAATTTGTAAAATTTCATCAAAATCTCAACTTAACAATTAACAACAAATTTTTTTAAAGTCTATCTCCTTTTATACCGGCCATTTTTTGTTTTTAAATTTTCTGCAAGTCTAATAAGACAATTTATTTCTTATTTACTGTGACCACTCTACGACATAAGTCCATAATCTATAATCTTTATCAGCAAACTGAAACTTCTATCACTTATAATATTTTTTTAAATCATAGGGGGAATATATGCCTTTTCCGGTCACTACTCCACTTACAAATTTGGGTGGTGTTATATCAAAGGCCGGATAATATCCTTTAACACCTTCCACTGCAGTTCTTTCTCCCATTGCCTGGAGTACAAAGTCCCCATCTCTTTCTTCAATCTCAATACTATCAATATCAGGATGATCTCTATCTGGAGCTCCTGTTACAAAATAAGGTATATCATTATAATGAGCAGCCATTGCTATTTGAAAGGTTCCTATTTTATTAACTACATGACCGTCCATAGTTATTACATCTGCTGCTGATGTAAATAGATCAACATTTTCTTTTTCCATTACATATGCAGGCATATTATCTGTTATAACCCTTACATCAAATCCCTGCTCACAGGCTACACTTGCTGTCAGACGAGCCCCCTGAAAATATGGTCTTGTTTCGGGACAGATTACTTTAATATCTTTGCCCCTATTTTTTGCTTCTCTAAGCATAAGTCCAACTATTGATTCTGCAAAACACTGTGTAATTATTGTTCCTTTATCAGGAAAAAAATCAACTAAATTACCGGCAATTCTATCTATTTTTTTATATTTATTATTAATTTCTTCTAATGCATGTTCAAATATTGCCTTATCTGCTTTTTGACCAGCTTTAATAGCTTTTTTTGCCGCATTAAGAGCTTTATTTACCACTATTTCCATTCTTTTAACAGTAGTTGGTCTAGCATGAGAAAGTTTATAAGCTGCTTTTTTCAAATAATCAATCTGTTCTTCTTCTTTTTTATCTCTAACTTCATATGCAGCAAGAGCCATCCCCATTGGAGCAGCAAGATAGGGGCCACCACTCTGAGTCACCATATCAGCAATTGCCTGAGCCACCTCTCTATGATTTTCACAGCAAACATATTCTACTTTTTGGGGATATATCCGTCTATCTAAAATTTTAACTTTCCCATCTTCATACCAGGCCACATTTTCATATTTAAGTATAAAAGCAAGTCCTTTATCTGCCCTCTCCATTTTTCCCTCCTACTAATATAATCGTGAAGTGAATTTTACTTCCTTTTTAAAATTATTAAAGGTTTCAATGCTAAAAGTATTAAATAAGAATTTTTGCCGTATATAATTCCTAGTCCATGTTCTCAAAGTTTATTCAAATATAATTCAACTTGTGAAAATAGTTTCATTTTTTAGTATAATTAATTTAAAAATTAATTTT
>NZ_QPJN01000019.1:0-46074 GCF_003338615.1 Halanaerobium sp. DL-01 | reverse complement strand
GTTCAACCCTATTTCTTCCTTCATTTCGTTAAGATTCATTGACTAAAAATTTCAATATTCCTGCATCTCCCCTTTTTGCAGCAGTATATAAAAAATGGGGAAAGTCCAGATAAATATGATATTGAGATAGTAATAAATATATGTTATAATTTTCATTAGTAAATATTATAAATTATTTGAAGGAGGTTTATAATTTGAAAGAAATTGATGCACGAGGAATGGACTGTCCAAAACCGGTAGTTTTAACAAAAAAGGCTCTTGATGATAATACTAAAATAACTACTATTGTTGATAATGAAATTGCCGCAGAGAATGTTGCCAAACTTGCCAAAAAGATGAACTGCAGTTATTCGACTGTAAAAGAGGGAGAAGACTTTTTTAAAATTTTAATAACAGCGCCAGAAGGGACTGTTACTAATGAGTCTCAAAATGATAATGCCAAAGTTTATTTAATTGGATCTGAGAATATGGGTGAAGGAGAAAAAGAACTGGGTAAAATTCTAATGAAGGGTTTTTTAAGTACCCTGCTAGATATTACTCCTCGGCCTAAAAAATTGCTATTTATAAATTCTGGAGTTAAATTAACTACTATTTATCCTGAAACTATTTCAGTGTTAAAGGAATTAGAAGAAAAGGGAACTGATATTTTAGTTTGTGGTACATGTTTAAATTATTATAATTTAACAGATAAAATTAAAGTTGGAAAAATAAGCAATATGTACGAAATTGCAGACAGCATTAATAATGGTAAAGCATTAATTTTGTAAGAATATAAAATCAAAGCAGTTTAAAACATATTTAATAGGTAAATTTAATGAAAGTTGGTGAATTTGTGGATAAAATTAAACTAACAGATTACAGTAAAACATCTGGCTGAGCAGCAAAAATGGGTCCTGATGCCCTGGCACAGGTTCTGTGTCAAGTGGATTTTCCAGCTGATAGAGAAAAATTAATTGTAGGTTTAGATAATGCAGATGATGCTGCTGTTTATAGCATTTCTGATGAATTGGCATTAATTCAATCTGTAGATTTTTTTACACCAGTTGTAGATGATCCTTATCTTTTTGGACAAATAGCGGCTGCAAATGCGCTAAGTGATATTTATGCCATGGGGGGAGAACCAATTTTAGCAATGAATATTGTTGGATTTCCATCCTGTCTAGAAAACGATATACTGGCACAAATTTTAAAAGGTGGAGCTGATAAAGTTCGAGAAGCTGGTGCCAGTTTGTGTGGTGGTCATACTGTAGTTGATGATGAACCTAAATACGGACTCTCTGTTTCCGGTACAGTTCATCCTAGTAATTTATTGACTAACTCAAAAGCTCAGAGTGGAGATCTTCTTGTTTTGACCAAAAAAATTGGTGTTGGAGTTATGATTTCAGCAATAAAAGCAGGGTTCATAAGTGGTGATCTGTCAAATCATGCTGTAAAGTCAATGACTGAATTGAATAATAAAGCTGTTAAATATTTTCCACAGTACAATATAAATGCCTGTACAGATATTACTGGGTTTGGTCTTATAGGGCATCTTCTTGAACTTTCAGAAGGTAGTAAAAGAACAATTGAAATTGAACCAGATTCTATTCCTGTTCTGGATAGAGCAGATGAATTTGCTGAAATGGGGTTATTACCAGCAGGTGCTTATACCAATAGAGATACATATAAAAAATTTGTAATGGAAAAAGGTGATAGAAAAGATATTATTTATGATCTCCTGTTTGATCCTCAAACTTCCGGGGGGCTTTTGATTTCCATTAGTGAAGAAGATGCTTCAAATTTTTTGATTGACCTCTATACTGAGGATATTGATGCTGCAGTAATTGGTAAAGTGGTTGATGGAGACAAAGGAGTTGTATTAAAGTGGTAGAAAAAAACAAATATTACCTTCTGGTATTTCAGTCTACACATCACTCCATAAAAGCAGAAAAGATTTTTTCTTCCGAAAATATTTCTTATAGAATTGTTCCTGTTCCACCTGAAATAACAGCGGATTGTGGTTCAGCAGTTAGATTTAATGAAAATTTAAAAGATGTTTTACAGCTGATGAAAAAAAATAATGTTGTAATTGAAGAAGTTTATGAGGTTACTGCCGAAAATGAAAATAAAAGATATAATAAAATATATATTTAAAGAGTTTTAGATATACAGGCATTTTGATTGGTACTGCAGAGGGAATAGCTTCAGGAAAAACTATTCTGGCTGAAATTATCAAAAACTATTTTTAGGATGATGTTATATATTAAAACATAATTATTATTTTTCACGGAGAATTAAATAAATAGCAAATGATTTAATAATAAAAAACAAAAGGTCATTTACTATCAAAATAATTAAATTTTATACCGGTTGAAAGCCGGTATTTTTTCAGCACTAAATTTACAAAATTTTACAGGAATTTTAAAATTTACCTCGAAGTATATAAGTGGAGGTGCTGATATGAAGAAAAAAATAAAATTTGTAGGAACATTTATTATGATATTATTTCTGGCTGTCTCATATTATTTTGATGGTGCCGGAAGTAATATCAGAGAAATTCAGGAAAAGGAAAATACTGATCTTATGTTAGAAAGCAGTAGTAAGGTTTTACGAGAAAAAGAAAATGAGAAAATAATAATTTATATTACTGGGGAAATAAAAAATCCCGGTGTTTATCAGGTAGCTTCAGATGATAGGCTTATTAACTTAGTTGAACTGGCAGGAGGATTTACTAAAAAGGCTGATAAAGAAAAAATTAATCTTGCATCACCATTGATTGATGGAGAAAAGATTGAAATTCCCAAAAAAAGAGCAGCAGACGAAATCAAGTTTATTGAACAGCCCGGGGAAAATGGCAGCAGTCTCCCTGATGACAAAATAAATGTTAATAGAGCGAATCGGAAAGAATTAGAAAAAATAACAGGTATTGGACCAGGGAAAGCAAAAAATATTATAGATTACAGAGATAACAATGGTTTTTTTACTTCTTTTGATCAGCTGCTTAATGTAAGTGGAATAGGAGAAAAAACTCTTGAAAAAATAAAGGGTGAAATTTCTTTAAGATGAAAAGGAGGCCCTGTTTTTATATTAGTGCTGCTCTGCTTGCTGGAATTTTACTCGCCAGAATATATTTAGAATTTTTTAATAGAGCAAAAATTTTATTTTTATTAATTTCATTAGTTTATTTAATATATTCCACGGTAGCTGATAAAAAACAATTAGGCAGAAAATATTTTAATATTATGCTTATATTTTTATTAATAGGTTTTACTTTTTTTATTTATGAAAATTATAAATACACCAGCAGCTTTTCAATTACAAATTATGCAGATAATAAAAGCCATTCTATTTTGGCATCTTTAAAAATACCTATTTCTAATCTGGAAGGAAAATACTATTATTTTAAACCGAAACTTATCGATGGTAGAAAAGTAAAATATGGCTTACTTAAAGTGCCAAAGAAAAAACTGATTAAATTTAAAGATAATGATTTAATTAAATTTAAGGCAGTGTTATCTCTGCTGGAAGAGCAAAAAAATCCAGGTGGTTTTTCTTACCGTAAATATATGAAGAAAAAGGGAGTTTTTGCGGAGACATGGCAGTTGAAAAACGTTAAGTTTATTGAAAATGGATTTTCTCTATTAAAACCTCTAATAAGGTTGAAGAAAAAATTAATAAATATTCTAAAAAAATTGTTTTCTAAAGATAAGCATTCATTTTTGCTGGCTGTTCTTTTAGGAGAAAAAGAACATTTGAGTTTTGAACAAAAAGAACTTTTACAGTCAACTGGTGCAGGACATCTACTTGCAATTTCAGGACTTCATATTGGTATTATTATATTGTTTTTATCCAAAATATGTTTTAAAATATTTTTCAGTAGAAGACTTTCATTATATTTTATAACTTTTTTTACAATTAATTATCTTGTTATAACAGGGGGAAGTGTTTCAGTAATCCGAGCTTCTGTACTGGCACTTTTATATTTGTGGTCAGACGAGTTTAATAGAGAAGGAGATTTTCTCAACCTGCTAGGAGTAACAATGATAATAAATTTACTTGTAAGTCCTGCTTCTCTTTTTACAGTTAGTTTACAGCTTTCTTATGTGCTGGTTACATCACTTGTTATTTTAAGTGAATTTTTGCGTGCTTTTAATACAGCAGCAGTTTTTAAGGCCTCTGCTGCTGCACAATTAGCTTCTTTTCCACTTACTGCATATTATTTTAATAAATATTGTTATATTGCTTTTTTGACTAATATATGGCTGATACCTTTTGTTGGTCTGCTGCTCCCACTGTCGTTCTTTTTAATGATAGTTTCCTTTTTTTCTTTAACAGCAGCGAATTTTTTAGTTCCACCTGTAAATTTGGGTATAGATTTTTTATTTTTTTTACTAAAAATAATGGATTTACTGCAGAAAAAAATATTAATAATTGCTACACCTAATTTGTTTATAGTATTGATATACTATGTAGTGCTGTTTTGTCTTCCATATATATATAAAAAAAGAATAATTCCTTTAAAAAGAAAGCAATTTGGCAGGGCAAAGATAATACTTCCACTTATATTTATAATGATATTAATTTCTTTTTTTGTTAATCCAGACTTTAATAAAAATTTAGAAGTAGTCTTTTTATCAGTGGGGCAGGGTGATGGTATATTTATAAAATTCCCTGATGGCAGAAACATGCTGGTTGATACAGGTCCACCTGGAGCTGATGGAAGAAATGCAAATTATAATATTATTCCTTTTTTGAATTATCGGGGTATAGATAAAATAGATTATCTTTTAATAACACATTTTGATTCTGATCATGCTGGTGGTGCAGAATTTATAATAGCTAGAAAAGAAGTTGAAGCTATTTTAATTCCCTCATCTCTAGAGAAAAACAAATATTATAATTCGATTAGCCAAAATCACAGCAAAATTTTTAAACTCAGTGAAGTAAATTCTTTTCAGATAGGTGAAGTGTATATAGATTTTCTCAATCCTTCTCAACAAAATTTTACCGATGATAAAAATGATAATTCCCTGGCTTTTCTTATGCAGTATGGAGATACAAAAATGTTTTTAACCGGAGATTTATCCGTTAAAGGAGAAAAAAGAATACTCAATGAAAATAAGCTGGGAAAAATTAATATTTTAAAAGCAGGACATCATGGGAGCAGTACTTCTACTTCTGCTGAACTGCTTGATTATACAGAACCTGATCTGGTAGTTATTTCGGTGGGGAAAAATAATTACGGACATCCTTCTAAAGAAGTTATACAAAAACTCAGAAAAAGGCAGATACCATATTTAAGAACTGATAAAAATGGTGCTGTTATGTTAAAAAGCAGCAAAAAACAAATATATGTTGATACTTTTAATTAAAAACTGATAAGAAAAGGAGATAAAGAAATATTAAAATTTTTAGTATTAGAATTTTAAATAACTGGCTGATAAAAAGCTACAAATATTGATTTTGATGTGATAGAATAATAAATAGAATGAATAAAAGAATAAAATATTCAGGAGTTGGTTTTTTTGCAGATTTCCGATTATTTTAATGATAATGAGAAATTAAAAAAGATATATTATGTAGAAAGTGAAGACGATTTTTTGCGGGAAGAGTTTAAAAATAAATTTATTAAAAAATTTATACCTGAAGAAATTAGGGGTTTTAATCTTTCACTGGTTAAAAGTGGAGATAGGTATATTGAAAGATTGAAAACTGTTTTAAACACACCACCGGTTGGATATGAGAAGAGATTTATATTAAGTGAAGTTGATTCTGGATCTGATTTTAATAAAAAAGAAATTGAAAAAATAGGGCAGATAATTGCTTCAATACCGGAAAGCAGCGTTTTCCTGTTTTTTAATTCTGACTCGATAGACAAAAGAAAAAAATTATACAGGGTTATTAAAAAGGAAGGTGTCTTCTTTGAACTGCAGACTCCCAAATACAGGGAACTTGATCACTGGATTAACGAACAATTTAGAGCACATAATAAATCAATAGACAGCCAGGCAGTAAAAACACTGGAAGATATGTTTAACAACCAGCTGGATATTTTAAAAAGTGAGATAGAAAAAATAATTACTAGATTTCCGGAAAAAAACAAAATAAAATTTGGTGATATTAGAGAAGTTATAAGCAGAGATCGTTTAATTGAAGACAGAGAAATTTTCGATTTTCTGGATTTAATAGGTGAGAAAAAAACAGCCCGAGCACTGCTGAGTTTAAAGGATATGATTAATAGAGGAGCCTACCCACTTTATTTACTTACTATGCTGGCCAATCATATACGTCTGCTTATGGAAGTTAAGTTTTACAGCAGATATACAACAAATCACAAAAAAATAGCAGAAAAATTGAATAAACATCCCTATCCTGTAAAAAAAGCTCTGCAGAGAAGTAAAAATTTTACACAGCATGAATTAGAAAATATTCTGGAAGAAATTCTTCAGGCAAATTATAATTTTGTAACAGGTTATTATCCGGATCAAAATATGGCCGTGGAGATGATTATTATGAAGGCAATTATTCTATAACAAAAAACTCATCCAGGTGGATGAGTTTAAGAGTTTTATTAAAAATATAATTATATTTTTAATTTAAAATTACATATTATTATACATTTTAGTGAGGCGAGATTTTTTTCTGGCTGCATTATTTTTATGAATGATATTTCTTGTGGCAGCCTTATCGATGACCTTTGTAGTCTCTCTCAACTGTTCTGCTGCAGCTTCTTTGTCTCCATTTTCCACTGCTTTTTCAAAAGCTTTGATAGAATCTTTAAGCTTATTTTTCCACTCACGATTTAGCGCTGTTTTCTTTTCTGTTATTTTAACTCTCTTTTTAGCAGACTTAATAATAGGCATCTAAATTCACCTCCTCTTAACTTAGTTTCAAATATTTATTCAACATTTAATTTGCAACATTTCAATTTTACCATGTGCCGTTATAAAATGCAAGCCAATCTACAAAGGAGTTTTCCCATTTTTTTTGCAACTATAAAAATAATTTTGGGAAACTCCTTACTATAAACCATTTTATAACTTTTTTTCAACTTGAATAAAGATAATGCCGGTGTTATAATATGGGCAGAATTCGGGCATTTTAAGGAGGTAATTTTTTGCAGACAGATAAGATAAGGAATTTCTGTATAATCGCACATATTGATCATGGGAAATCTACTCTGGCTGATCGTATGTTAGAATATACTAATACTATTACAGATAGAAAAATGAAAGAACAGGTTCTGGATAAAATGGATTTAGAGCGGGAAAGAGGGATTACTATTAAAGCTCAGGCTGTTAAAATTGATTATAAAGGTTATGAGCTTAATTTAATCGATACGCCTGGTCATGTCGATTTTGTATATGAAGTATCCCGCAGCCTGGCAGCATGTGAGGGTGCAATTCTTGTGATTGATGCAGCTCAAGGAGTTGAAGCTCAGACTATGGCCAATATTTATCTGGCTCTTGAACATGATTTAGAAATTATTCCTGTTATAAATAAAATTGATCTTCCAAGTGCTGAACCTGATCGCGTTAAGGAGCAGCTGGTTGATATAGGTATAGATCCTGATGAAGCTATTCTTGCCAGTGCAAAAGAAGGTACAAATATTGATTTGATTCTGGATGCAGTTATAGATAGAATTCCCTCTCCATATGCGGGAAATGAAAAACCACTAAAAGCACTTGTTTTTGATTCCTTTTATGATTCATATCAGGGTGTAATTGCTTATGTAAGAATTATGGAGGGTACTGTTAAAAAAGGTGACAAAATAATGCTGATGTCAAATAAAAAAACTTATGAAGTCAATGAAGTAGGCTATTTTGCACCTGATATGACAAAACAGAATGGCTTAACATCTGGAGAAGTAGGTTACATTATTTCTGGAATTAAAGATGTAAAAAACTGTCGTGTTGGTGATACAATTACTCATGCGAACAATCCAGCTTCAGAACCGCTGCCCGGCTATAAAAAAGTTAAACCGATGGTTTTTAGTGGCCTTTATCCATCTGATAATGCTGACTATGAAATATTAAAGGAAGCATTAGAAAAGCTTCAGTTAAATGATGCTTCCTTTACTTTTGAACCGGAAACATCAGAGGCACTTGGCTTTGGATTTAGATGTGGTTTTTTGGGACTTCTGCATATGGAAGTTATACAGGAGCGTCTGGAAAGAGAATATGATCTTGATCTTGTTATAACTGCTCCCAGTGTTGAATATAAAATAATAAAAAATAATGGTGAAGAACTGGAAATAGAAAACCCGGCTCTTTTTCCTGATGCCAATGAAATAGATACAATTATGGAACCATTTGTCGATGCAGAAATACATCTGCCAGAAGAATATGTGGGCCAGGCAATGGAGCTCTGTCAGGATAATAGGGGACAGTTTAAAGATATGCGCTATATTGATCAGGATAGGGTTGCACTGAAGTATGAAATGCCTTTGAGTGAGATTATTACTGATTTTTTTAATCTGCTGAAATCTAAAACCAGGGGTTATGCAACATTAGATTATGAGTTAAAAGGTTATAAAGAATCTAATCTGGTAAAACTGGACATACTGGTTAACAATGAAATTGTTGATGCACTTTCTACCATAGTTCATGACGAAAATTCCTATCATATAGGAAATCATCTCACCAGAAAACTCAAAGAAGTGATTCCGAAACATATGTTTAAAATTCCCATACAGGCAGCTGTAGGAGGTAAAATCATTGCACGGGTTAATATACCTGCTTTGAGGAAAAATGTTCTCCAAAAATGTTATGGAGGAGATATCACAAGGAAAAGGAAACTGCTGGAAAAACAGAAAGAAGGAAAAAAACGTATGAAGCAGGTTGGAAGTGTAGAAATACCTCAGGAGGCATTTATGACAGTACTGGAGCAAAATGATGCAGATTAGTAATAAATTATCTTATGAAAGTGAAATTGAACTGTCTTACGAAAAGCCATTTGGTATATATATTCATATTCCTTTTTGTGCCAATAAATGCAGATACTGTGATTTCTATTCATGCAGATATAAAAAAAGCCTTGTGGAAAAATATTTTGAAGCACTTTTTATAGAATTAGAAAATATGCTTTCTTCTGTACAGAAGAAACTTATTAGATCTGTATATTTTGGTGGTGGTACTCCCTCTCTGATAAGTTCAGAATATATTTTTAAGATTTTAAAAAAGATAAAGAAGAACTTCAATTATCCCCCAAATATGGAGATTACTCTTGAAGCAAATCCGGATAGTTTGAGCCAAAAACGTCTGGTTAATTATCGTCAAGTGGGTATTAATCGTCTAAGTCTGGGGGTACAGTCTTTTGATGATAATATTTTAAAATTTTTGGGTAGAAAAAGCAGTTCAAAAAAAAATAAAATAAAGATAGAACTTGTAAAAAAATATTTTAATAATTACAGTCTTGATATTATTTTTGCGGTACCTGGACAGACGATGGATGACTTCTGCTGTGATTTAAATACAGCAATATCCTTTTCTCCTACCCATTTGTCATTATATAATCTTCAAATTGAAGAAGGTACAGAAATTTATAATGATCTTGTGAAGGGAAAAATTAAAAAGTTTGATCAGGAACTTGATGCCTCTATGTATAAAAAGGCAGTTTCACTGCTGAAAGATTGTGGTTATAAGCACTATGAAATATCGAATTTTGCAAAAAATGGTTACAGAGCCATTCATAATTATCTTTATTGGGATTTTACCCCTTATTTGGCTTTGGGACCGTCAGCAAGTGGTTTTGATGGAAAAACAAGATATACCAATACTGCAGATCTAAACGATTATATAGATATGATTTTTAAATCAGGCTTTCCGGAGAGAGAGTATACAGTTCTTTCTCTAAAAGATCTGGCTGCAGAGTACAGTTTTTTAAACTTAAGAAAAAAAAGTGGTTTGAGCAGATTATTATTTAAAAAACAATTTTATATAAATTTTGATGATCTTTATAAAGAAGAAATAAAAAAATTAATGAAACTAGAGCTGATTTATGAACAAAATGGAAGGATTTTTCTTTCAGAAAGAGGAAAACTGCTGGGTAATGAAGTTTTTGCACATTTTTTACCTTGATTGACTTTTAAAAGATTTGACAAAAAAAATACAATATGTTATTTTAATAATAGTTATTAGCACTCTAATTTAATGAGTGCTAAAAATGGGGTGAAAATAATGGTTGAAGAAATAGATGCCAGAAAAAAGAAAATACTGCAGGCTGTTATTCAGGAGCATATTATTTCAGCATCTCCAATCGGGTCTCGTACTTTAGCTAAAAAATATAATCTAGATGTAAGTCCTGCAACAATAAGGAATGAGATGGCCGATCTTGAAGAACTTGGTTATTTAGAACAGCCCCACACATCTGCAGGAAGAATTCCTTCAGATAAAGGATATCGTTTTTATGTTGATACAATTGTCAAAAAAAATATAAATCCGGCCCCTTCATCGATACAAAAAATAGAACATATATACGATGATATGAAGAGTGTGCAGGATATTATTTCTGGAATGGGAAAAATGCTTTCCAATATGACACATTATACTTCACTAGTTAGTGAACCAAAAATTCAGGAAAGTAGGTTGAGAAAAGTACAGATTATGGAACTGGAAGATAATTCACTCCTGATTATTCTTGTTACAGATACAGGAATGGTTAACAATAAAATTGTTAAAGTTCAGGAAAAATTATCAAACAAAAAACTGGCTTATATAAACAAATTTTTAAGTGATAAGTTAGAAAACAAATTCTTATCTTCTTTAACAGCTGAATATCTAACCAGAGTAGAAAAAGAACTGCTTTCCCGGATTGATATTTCAGCAGAAATAATTAAGCAGATATATTCTGAAATCGAAGATGTTTTTGAACCAGAAGATGTCAAAGTGTATCTCGGTGGAACATCATATATACTTGAACAGCCAGAATTTAATGATATAGAAAGATTAAAAAAAGTGCTAAAACTGCTGGAGCAGGAAGATATATTGAGCAGTCTTATCAGTGATTTTTCTGATTCTGATCTTGAAATAAGGATTGGTCAGGAAAATGGTATAGAGGATATGCAGAACTGCAGCCTGGTTGTGGCAACATATTATCTTGCCAATAGAGCAGTTGGTAAAATTGGTGTTATAGGGCCAACAAGGATGGAATATTCAAAGGTTATCTTATCTGTTGATATTATATCTGATTTATTAGGAAAATTAATTTCAAAAGCAAGTAGGTGATAATAATGGAAAAAGCCGAAGAAAAAAATATAAATAGGGAAAATGAGGCTGATCAAAATAATAATATACAGCCTGAAGACGAATTGGAAGTAGAAAAAAATGTTTCTGAAGAGGAAAATCAATTTGATGAAACAGAAACAGATGGAGAAATTGAAGTTTCAAAACAGGAACTTATTGATGAAATCAATAAGAAAGATACTAAAATTGATGCATTAAATAAGGAAGTTGATGATCTGCTTAACAGACTGCAGCGTCTGCAGGCAGATTTTATTAACTATAGAAAAAGATCTGAAAAAGAAAAAAGAGAAATGACTCTAAAAGGTAAAATAGAGCTCTGCGAAAATCTATTACCTGTAATTGATAACTTCGAAAGAGCACTTAATTCTGCTGACCAGGAAGGCGATTTTTTCAACGGTGTCGAGATGATTTACCGCCAAATTATAACTGTATTAAATAAAGAAGGCATTGAAGAAATTTCTGCACTTGGCGAAGAATTTAATCCTGAATTTCACGAAGCAATTATGAAGGTTGAAGCTGATGATCAGGAAGAAGGTACAGTAGTTGAAGTACTGCAGAAAGGTTATATTGTTGAAGGTAGAGTAATTAGGCCGGCAATGGTTAAGGTTGCCTGTTAACTAAAATTACAGAAAGTTATATATAAGGAGGAATTTAAAATGGGTAAAGTAATTGGTATTGATTTAGGAACAACTAATTCATGTATGGCAGTTATGGAAGGTGGAGAACCAACTGTTATACCAAATAAAGAAGGTGGAAGAACTACACCATCTGTAGTTGCATATTCCAAAAAAGGTGAAAGAATAGTTGGTGAACATGCAAAGCGTCAGGCGATTACCAATCCTGACCAGACCGTAAGTTCTATTAAGAGACATATGGGTTCTGATTATACAGTTACGCTGAATAATGAAAAATACACTCCTCAGCAGATATCTGCTATGATTTTGCAGAAGCTGAAAAGAGATGCAGAAGAGTATCTTGGAGAAACAATTGATGAGGCAGTAATTACTGTTCCTGCCTATTTTACAGACAGCCAGAGGCAGGCAACTAAAGATGCTGGTAAAATAGCAGGGTTAAAAGTAGAAAGAATTATCAATGAGCCAACAGCTGCTGCTCTTGCATATGGATTAACCGATGATAAAGAGCAGACAATTCTGGTTTATGATCTCGGTGGTGGAACTTTTGATGTATCTATTCTTGATATAGGGGATGGAGTTTTTGAAGTTATTGCAACCAATGGTAATAATCACCTTGGTGGAGATGATTTTGATCAGAGAATTATTGATCATATAGCTGAAGAATTTAAAAAGCAGAGTGGGATAGATTTGAGAAAAGATAAAATGGCTCTGCAGAGATTAAAAGATGCTGCCGAAAAAGCTAAAATAGAGCTTTCCAGTGTTAAGCAGACAAATATTAATCTGCCGTTTATTACTCAGACCGAAGATGGTCCACAGCATCTTGATTTAGATCTTACAAGAGCAACTTTTGAAAGTTTAATTAGTGATTTAATTGATAAAACTATGGAACCGGCAAAAAAAGCTCTCAAAGATGCAGATATGGATACTTCTGACATAGATGAAGTTATACTTGTTGGTGGTTCTACTAGAGTACCTGCTGTACAGGAAGCTGTAAAAAATCTGATCGGTAAAGATCCTCACAAAGGTATTAATCCTGATGAAGTTGTTGCAGTTGGTGCAGCTATACAGGGAGGTATTTTAGCTGGAGAAGTTGATGATATTGTACTACTTGATGTAACACCACTATCTCTTGGTATAGAAACTCTTGGTGGAGTATTTACCAAACTGATAGAAAGAAATACTACCATTCCAACATCAAAGAGTAAAATTTTCTCGACTGCAACAGATAATCAGACAAGTGTTGATATCCATGTTCTGCAGGGAGAAAGAAAGATGGCCAAAGATAATAAAACACTGGGCCGCTTCCAGCTGACAGATATTCCACCTGCACCACGTGGAGTACCACAAATTGAAGTCACATTTGATATAGATAAAAATGGTATTGTTCATGTTTCAGCTAAAGATAAAGGCACAGGAAATGAACAGAAAATTACTATTAAGTCTACCAGTGGTCTGTCCGAAGAAGAGATTGAAGAAATGGTAAAGGATGCAGAAGCACACGAAGAAGAAGACAGAAAGCGTGTAGAAAAGATTGAGACTAGAAATGAAGCAGATGCCCTTGTACATCAAACTGAAAAGACACTGAAAGAAGCTGGAGATAAAGTTAGTGATGATATTAAAGATAAAGTAGAGGCTTCCAAAAATGAACTGGAAGAAACACTTAAATCTGAAGATGAAGATATAGATGAAATCAAGGAAAAGATGGAAGCACTTAAAGAAGTGCTGAGCGAATTAAGTACTGAACTGTATTCTCAGGCTCAACAGGCACAGCAGGGTGCTGCACAGGGCCAACCGGGGGCTGGACAGACACAGCAAGGAGCTTCTGGACAGAGTGATGATGATAATACCGTTGATGTAGATTATGAAGAAGTTGACGAAGATAAATAAGATAAGATAGAGTGAGTTATAGACAAGGGAGAGATTTACTCTCCCTTGGTCTGTTCTCTCTTTTCTTTATAGATGAGGTGGTGTATTTATGGCAAAAAAGGATTATTATGAGATTCTTGGTGTCAGCAGAGATGCTGACCAGAAAGAAATTAAAAAAGCATATCGAAAACTTGCAAAAAAATACCATCCAGATATGAATCAGGATGGTAAGGATACAACAGAAAAATTCAAAGAAATATCTGAGGCATATGATATATTAAGTGATCCGGATAAAAGAGCCAGATATGATCAGTATGGACATTCTGGTATTAATGAAAATGACTTTAATTTTGATGATTTTGCCAGAAGTGGATTTGGTGGTCTTGATGATATATTTGACATGTTTTTCGGTGGAGGTTTTGGCGGTATGGGAAACCGCCAGCAAAGAGGAAGAGGACCACGCCCGGGAGCGGATCTTCAGTACAGGCTGAATATAACTTTTGAAGAAGCTGCCTTTGGTGGTAAAAAAGAAATTAGAATTCCTAGAGATGAAGAATGTGATCACTGTAATGGTAGTGGAGCAGAACCGGGCTCTGAGGTAAAAACATGTCCGGAATGTCGCGGCCAGGGTCAGGTGAGATCCACTCAAAACACTCCTTTTGGTCAGTTCACTCAGGCAAAAGTATGTCCGCGCTGTGGTGGTGAAGGTAAGATAATTTCAGAACCCTGCTCAAAATGTGGTGGATCTGGAAAGGTAAGAAAACAGAGAAAATTAACAGTTAATATCCCGGCAGGTGTAGATACAGGAACAAGACTGAGAATGTCCGGAGAAGGACAGGCAGGAGAAAAAGGTGCACCGGCTGGAGATCTATATATATTAATTGAGGTTGAAAATCATAAGATATTTGATCGAAAAGGTGATGATGTTTACTGTGAAGTACCCATCAGCTTTGTTCAGGCTACTCTGGGAGATAAAATAAAAGTCCCTACACTTGACGGCAAAGTACAATTTGATATACCGGAAGGAACTCAACCTGGCACAACATTTAGATTAAAAAATAAAGGTATTGCTCACCTCAACCGTCATGGGCGGGGAGATCAATATATAAAAGTTAAGGTAATTATACCTAAAAATTTAAGTAAAGAGCAGAAAAAACTTTTAGAAGAGTTTGCAGAAATCAGTGGTGAAGAAATTAATCCGGAACATAAAGGGTTTTTAAAAAAAATAAAAGAAGCCCTTAGTGTTTAATGTAAAAATTATACTGGAGAGGATTAAGATGCACAGATTTTTCATCAAAAGGCATTACAATACTGGGGAAACTATTACAATTTCTGGAAAAGATTATAATCACATTAAAAATTCCCTGCGCCTAAAAATAGGTGACAGGGTTGTTCTTTCTAATGGTAGGGGAAATGATATGCTGGCAGAAATTGTTGATTATCCAGAAAATGAAGTTTTGCTGGAGATTATAAAAAGCGAAAAATCAAAAACAGAGTCAGAATTGAAAGTATTTATAGCTCAGGGTCTTCCAAAAAAGAGTAAAATGGATTTAATAGTAGAAAAAGCAACAGAAATAGGGTTTTATGGATTAATACCATTAGAAAGCAGCCGCAGTATTGTAAAATATAATGCTAAAAAGAAAGCTAAAAAAATTGAAAGATGGCAGAGAGTTGCTGAAGCTGCTGCCAAACAGTCTGGCCGAGCTGTTATTCCTGATATTTTAGAATTTAGAAATCTCAAATCTTTAAAAGAATTAAAAGAACGGTTTGATCATATTATTACTTTTTGGGAGGCAGAAAAAACGCGAACTTTAAAAAATTATTTTTCTCATAATATTGTTAAAAGCAGTGATAATATACTTATAATAATTGGTCCTGAGGGAGGATTTTCTGTTCAGGAAATTGAATTTTTAGAAAATGAACTAAAAGCAGATATTCTGACACTCGGTCCGAGAATTATGAGAACAGAAACAGCCGGTATTGTAGCATTAAGCTGTATATTATATGAAAAAGGTGAATTTGGTGATAATAATGAATAAAAAAGCAGCATTTTATACTTTAGGCTGCAGAGTAAATCAGTATGAGACAGAAGCAATGATAGATCTTTTTACAGACAGTGGTTTTGAAATCGTTGATTATTCTAAATCTGCAGATGTTTATATAATAAATAGCTGTACAGTTACAAATGAAGCTGCCAGAAAGACAAGGCAGATTGCAAGAAGAGCTAAAAGAGCCAATCCTAACAGTTTGGTAGGAATTGTTGGCTGTTATACTCAGGCTTTTCCTGATGAAGTTGAATCTATTGATGAAATAGATTTTATTATGGGAAGTTCCGGCAAATTGCAAATAGTTAATAAAGTCTCTGAACTTCTTGCTGGAGATGAATTTGACGCAGAAATAAAGGATTATAAAGAACTTAATGATTATGAGGGTCTTGAGGTAAAGAGGCTGACAAATACCACCAGAGCCAATGTAAAAATAGAGGATGGTTGTAACCAGTTCTGCACTTACTGTATTATACCCTATGCCAGAGGACCTGTGCGCAGCCGAAGTGAGAAATCTGTAATTGAAGAGGTTAAAAATCTCTGCAGTCAGGGAGTAAAAGAAATCATTTTAACTGGTACTCATCTGGGGGCATATGGTTCTGATAAAAAAAACAAAGATGCTCTGGCTGAATTGATAGAAAAAATTTTGGATATTTCTGATATAAAAAGAATTAGATTAAGCTCTATTGAAGAAACTGAAATTAGTGATAAATTGATAGCTCTGATTGCTGAAGAGAAAAGAGTCTGTTCCCATCTGCATCTTCCGCTACAGAGTGGAAGTGATAAAATTCTAAAAGCAATGAACAGGCCTTATTTAAGAGAAGATTTTATTGAAACTGTAGAAAAAATTAGAAAGTTAGTTCCTGATATTGCCATTACAACGGATATTATTGTAGGTTTTCCAGGTGAAAATAATGAGAGTTTTTCTAAAACGGTTGAAATAGTGAAAGAAGTGGAATTCAGTAAAATTCATGTTTTCCCATTTTCTATTAGAGAAGGAACAAAAGCTGCAGAAATGAAAAATAAATTACCAGGTGATATTATTAGTGCTTACAGTAAAAAACTTCGTGATGTCAATGAAGAGTTGATGCTGAAATATCAGAGGAAATTTATAAATAAAGTAAAAGAGGTTTTGGTTGAGGAAGAAAGAGATCATAGAACAGGTATGCTTACAGGTTTTACTGATAACTATCTTAAGGTTCTTTTTGCTGGCCCTGATGCTGCCCAAAATAGCCTTCTTAAAGTAAGACTTACTGATTCGGCTGATCCACATCATGTTAAAGGAGAATTGGTGGATTAGCAGGAGTTTTTCTTTTTTAATAGAATATATTTATAAAGAACCTATTTATTTAATTTGAACATTTTTTGGAGGTGAGAAGATGAAGGACTGCTTGTTCTGCAAAATTTCTGCAGGAGAAACTGATACAGATTTAATATATGAAGATGAAAAAGTTGTAGCTTTTTCTGATATCAATCCACAGGCACCGGTACATATTTTAATTGTACCAAAAAAACACATCTCAACTATTAATGATATTTCTGAAGGTGATAGTGAACTGCTGGGACATGTTTATCAGACTGCAGCTGATTTAGCCGAAAAGAATAATATTGCAGAATCCGGTTATAGAATTGTCAGCAACTGTGGAGATGATGGTGGTCAGACAGTTTATCATATTCATTTCCATCTTTTGGGTGGAAGAGTAATGCAGTGGCCGCCGGGCTAAAAATATCTTTTTATTTTAAAAGATTGGGAGTGAAAATTATGAGTGGTTTAAAAGAACGTCTTTTGGAAGACATGAAAAAAGCAATGAAAAACAAAGATAAAGAAAAACTTTCAGTGATTAGAATGACACGATCTGAGATAAAAAATAAAGAAATAGAATTATCTAAAGATTTGGATGACCAGGAAGTTACTGCTGTTATAGCAAAACAGGTAAAACAGATTAAAGATTCTTTGGATGATTTTGCTAAATCAGGGAAAAAGGATGTAATGGATAAACTTTATAGAGAAATAGACATACTGCAGGAATATTTACCTGAACAGCTTTCTGAAGCAGAAGTAGATGAGCTGATTGATGAAGCGATTGAAGAATTAGGTGCTGAATCAATGGCTGATATGGGCCAGGTAATGGGAAATATTATGCCTAGAGTAAAAGGACGGGCAGATGGTGGAATGGTGAGCGAAAAAGTAAAAGAAAGATTAAATAATTAATAATTTATCTAGCCCAGGGGTAAAACCCTGGCTAAATTATTTTCCCGGAGGTGGGGAAATGTCGAAAAAAATTATTTTATACCTGATTATTATACTTGTTTTGGTATCTTTACTGCCTGTTTTTAATTGTAAAACCAGGGCAGAAAATATATATTTTATCAATCTTGAAGGAACTATTGACAGCAGTCAGTATTCTTTTCTAAAAAGAGGTATTAAAGAAGCTGAAAATTCTGGTGCTGATCTGCTTATTATGGAAATAAATACTTTAGGTGGATATGTTAATTCTGCACTTAATATAAGAGATTTAATTCTTAATTCATCAGTAAAAATTGATACTTTTGTAAATGGAAGAGCATGGTCTGCTGGAGCACTAATTGCACTTTCGGGGGAGAATTTATATATGGCTCCTGGTTCGAGTATTGGAGCAGCAGAGACCCGACCAAAAGAGGAAAAATATATTTCTGCTTTAAGAAAAGAATTTGCTGCTACAGCTGAAAAAAGGAATAAAGATTCATTAATTGCCGAGGCAATGGTTGATGAAGATATAGTAATCGAGGGTATAATTGAGAAAGGTAAACTTCTTACACTGACTGCTGAAGAAGCAGTAAAATTAAAAATTGCTGATCAAATAGTTAATTCCAGAGACGATTTGTTTTTTGAAAAAAATATTGAAATTTCTGAAATTAATTTTATTACAAAAAGTAACATTGAATTAGTTTCATCTGTTTTAACCAATCCAATTGTAAGTACTTTATTATTAGTTGTAGGATTTTCCGGTCTTATTTTTGAAATACTTACTCCAGGCTTTGGTATTGGTGGAACAGTGGGTATTACAGCATTTTTATTATTTTTTGCCGGACATTTATTTGTAGGCAGTGCGGGCTGGGGTTTAATGCTTCTCTTTTTACTGGGAATCATTCTTATTATTCTAGAGGTTTTTGTTATACCTGGGTTTGGAGTGGCGGGAATTAGTGGAATTGCAGCAGTAATGACCAGCCTTTTTTTCTTTTTTCCTGATAAAAGTACGGCTGTAAATGTGCTGGCTGCTGTTGTAATTATGACAGTATTAAGCGCAGTTATTTTAATTAAACTGCTTGGTGTTAGTAAGTTCTGGAAAAGAATATCTCTATCAGCTGATGCCGAAAAATATTTTTCACACAGCAGCAGGAAAGATCTGGTAGGGAAAAGGGGTATTGCTGTAACTCCTCTCCGACCCTCAGGTATTATAGAAATAGATTCTGAACGGCTGGATGTTGTTAGTGAAGGTGGTTTTGTTGATAAAGAGGTAAAGGTTGAAATAATTTCTGTAATTGGCAGTAGAATTGTGGTAAAAGAAAGTAAAGAAAGTGAAGAGTGATAGAATTTTAATACAAAGAGGGAGGAAAAAAGTATGACAGTATTTTCTGTTTTTAGTTTGGTTTTAGTTGTATTATTTATTTTTGTTTTCTTTTATTTTATTCCCATAGGGCTCTGGATTTCTGCAACAGCAGCAGGAGTTAAAGTTAGTTTTTTTAATTTAATTGGTATGAGATTGAGGCGAGTTGTACCGTCATTAATAGTTAGTCCTATGATAAAATCTCATAAGGCTGGTCTTGCATTGAGCAGTGATAAACTGGAAGCTCATTATCTTGCCGGCGGTAATGTTGATCGAGTAGTTGATGCATTAATTGCTGCTCAGAGGGCAGAAATAGATCTTATTTTTGAAAGAGCTGCTGCAATAGATCTTGCTGGTAGAGATGTTTTAGAAGCTGTCAAAATGAGTGTTAATCCTAAAGTTATCCAGACTCCAATAGTGACAGCTGTTGCAATGGATGGGATTCAGGTTATGGCAACTGCACGGGTAACTGTCAGGGCTAATATTGAAAGACTAGTTGGAGGTGCAGGGGAAGAAACTGTGCTGGCCCGGGTAGGAGAAGGCATTGTAACTACTGTTGGTTCTGCCGAGTCTCATAAAAAAGTTCTGGAAAATCCAGATTCCATTTCCAAAACTGTCCTTGGTAAAGGTCTTGATTCTGGAACTGCTTTTGAAATACTCTCTATAGATATTGCTGATGTAGATGTAGGTAAGAATATTGGTGCACAGCTGCAGACTGATCAGGCAGAAGCGGATAAAGAAATTGCACAGGCAAAAGCCGAAGAAAGAAGAGCAATGGCTGTTGCAGAAGAACAGGAAATGAAGGCTCGTGTTCAGGAAATGAGGGCAAAAGTAGTAGAAGCAGAAGCACAGGTTCCTCTGGCCATGTCTGAAGCACTAAAAAATGGAAATTTAGGAGTTATGGATTATATGAAAATAAAAAATGTAGAATCTGACACTAAAATGAGAACAAGTATCTCGGATTCTTCAGAAGTAAAGAAAAATAATAATTCAGGAAATGAATTTTAAAGAAGGTATAATTTTGAAGAAAAAAGGAGGTTGAGGGATGGAAACTTTGATATTTATACTACCAGTTTTACTGATATTTTTATTTATAATTGTTAATTTTTTTAGTATATTTAAAAAAATCATTAGCTTTATCTTGAAATCTGCGGAAGAAAACAGAGCTCAAAATAGAGGTGTAATGGATTCACAGCAGCCAGTTAATTCTGATATTAATGTCACAACTACTGTTGATAATGATAAAACTGTTTATGAATATACCCAGGGAAATATAAATGATTTTTCAGAAAATCAGGTTGATTCTGATGTGTCATTCGGGTCAGCAGATGATAAACCTATCAGTATGGAATCCTACTCTGATTTTGGATCTGATATCAATTTTGACTCAGGAAGTGAAAATAATATTTTTAGACAATTCGCCACTTATACAGAAGCAGAAAAAGTAGTTTTATATAATGAGATAATGAATCCACCAAAAGCTTATGAAAATAAGAAAAAATTTTTCTAATTTAATTCTTATAAATTTAAAACTGTAATCCATTAAACAGATTACAGAACACTAATTATCCTAAAAATTTTATTTATAAGGGAAATTCTTTTCTGCAGTTCTAAAAATAATTTTGGGAACCTCTATTTTAATACTATATATTGCATAATCAGTCCAATATGTTATACTATATATATAAATAGTACTATTTATTGGAGGTATGGAGATGCAGCTTACAGATAGACAAAATAATATAATAGCGATTGTAAAAAATAACGAACCTATTTCGAGCCAGAATATTGCAAAAGAGCTGGGACTGTCCAGAACAGCAATAAGGTCAGACCTGTCTCTTTTGACGATGCTGGAACTGCTTGATGCAAAACCAAAAGTTGGATACTATTTAAAAAAAGGGAAAAAACTAACTAATATTGATGATCTTTTAGAAAAACCAGTTTCAGAATTTATGTCATCTCCAGTGAGTGTAGAAGAAAATCAGAGTATTTATGATACAACAATAAAGCTCTTTATGGAAGATGTTGGGACAGTTTTTGTTACAGATACAGAAGAAGAGCTTACCGGAATTATTTCCAGAAAAGATCTGCTAAAAATGAGTATTGGACACGGTAATTTAAAGAAAACTCCAGTTAGCCTTGCCATGACAAGAATGCCCAATATTATTTCAGTTAAAAAAAACGAAAAATTCATAGATGTTCTGGAAAAAATTGTTGATAATGAAATTGATTCACTGCCTGTTATTGATAATAAAAAGATTGTGGGCAGAGTTAGTAAAACTATTTTACTCCAGACAATTATGAATATAGCTAAAAAATTCTAATGGAGGTATTAAAAATGCAGAGAGAACTAACACTGGAATTTGTAAGGGTAACTGAAGCTGCAGCTTTAGCTGCAGCACCATGGATGGGAAAAGGGCAGGAAAAAATGGCAGATAAAGCAGCAGTTGATGCAATGCGAGCTGTTTTTGACACCATTTCTATTAGTGGAACAGTTGTCATTGGAGAAGGAGAGAAAGATGAAGCACCAAGGCTTTATATTGGAGAAAAGATTGGTGCAAAGAATTCTTTTAATGAGGTTGATATAGCTGTTGATCCTTTAGAGGGTACTACACTTGTTGCAAGAGGACTGCCAAATGCTTTAGCAGTAGTAGCTGTTGCAGAAAAAGGTTCATTTTTAAAAGCTCCGGATACATATATGGAAAAAATTGCAGTAGGACCAGAAGCTAAAGGCAAAATTAATCTGGATGCACCTGTTGAAGATAATCTTAGAGCAGTTGCAGATTCCTTAAATAAAAGTGTTAAAGACCTCACGGTAATTATTCTGGATCGACCGCGCCATGATGAGTTAATTTCTGAAATAAGAAAAGTTGGTTCAAGAATTAAATTGATTAGTGATGGAGATGTTGCAGCCGGGATTGCTACTGCCCGTAAGGGAAGTGGAGTAGACGTAATGATAGGTATTGGGGGAGCGACTGAGGGAGTGTTAACGGCAGCAGCTTTAAAATGTCTTGGTGGAGAAATACAGGCAAGATTAAAATGCAGAAATAAAGATGATGAAGAAAAAGCAGCAAAATTTGGTATAAAAGATCTAGATAGGCTGTATTGTACTGATGATCTTGCTAAAGGTGATGATATAATGCTTGCCATTACAGGTGTTACAGATGGAGAGCTTTTAAAGGGTGTTAGATATTCCTGGAATAATGCTGAAACTCACTCACTTGTAACAAGAAGTAAAACAGGTACAGTCAGATTTATTAGAACAGAACATATTATCACAAATAAGCCTCCTTATTTTCCAAAAAATATTTTTAATTTAGATTATGCAAGAGAATAGATTAGTTTAATAAAATAAATTTTAGAAGCTGCAGTCTAATACAGGCTGCAGCTTCTTTCTATATAGTCCTCCTAACAGAATTGGAGAAAAAATTTGAAAGTGATATACTCTAATTACAAGAAGGAAAACAAAATGGTTAAATAGAATTTCCCCAAAATTATTTTTAGAGATGCAAAATGGGAAAAGGTTTAATGGCTAAAACTTGTCTGAACACATAAGTATGATATAATAGTATAACGGTTAATTAATAAATTTCTCACATTAATTTGAATATTTGGATAGAGTTTTATTTAGATATTTTCGATTAAGAATAGAGAGGAAGGATTATCTTATTTACTATAGAATTATATAATGTAAGAAAGAGGAGGAATTTTAAATTGCCAGAAGAGAGTAAAAGTATTATTATTAATGATTATAAAATAGCAATGAATTTTTTTGGACGTCATGATAGAAATTTAAAAATTCTGGAAGAGATGCTTTCAGTTGATCTTATTGGGCGGGGAAATGAAATTAGACTTATTGCTGATCATGAAGAAATCGAAGAAAAGGAAAAAATTATCAAAAGAATTATTTCAATAACATCTGAAGAAAGAGAACTTATACCACGAGAAGTAAAATATGCTGTAGATCTTTTAAAAAGAAATCCTAGTGTAAATCTTAATGATATATATAATGAGGTTATTCAAGAAAATTATAAAGGTAGAAAAATAAAGGCTAAAACTATTGGCCAGAAGCTGTATATTGAATCTATAAAAAACAGAGATATTGTTTTTTCAATTGGACCTGCCGGAACAGGTAAAACTTATCTTGCCATGGTAATGGCAGTAAAAAGTCTTCTCAATAAAACAGTAAGCAGAATTGTATTAACAAGGCCAGCGATTGAAGCAGGAGAAAATCTGGGCTTTCTGCCAGGAGATATGCAGGATAAAGTTGATCCATATCTTAGACCGCTTTATGATGCCCTTTATGATATACTGGGGCCGGAGAAGTCAAAACTTTATCAGGAAAAGGATATTATTGAAGTTGCACCTCTTGCATATATGCGCGGGCGTACACTGGATGATTCATTTGTTATTTTAGATGAAGCTCAAAATACAACTCTAGAGCAGATGAAGATGTTTTTAACCAGGATAGGATTTAATTCAAAAGCAGTAATAACCGGTGATATAACTCAAATTGATCTACCTAATAACAAAAAATCAGGACTTGCAACTGTACAAAAAATTTTAAGAGATATAAAAGGAATAGATTTTGTTTATCTGACAAGGCATGATGTTGTAAGGCATGACCTTGTTAAAGAAATCATTAAAGCTTATGAGAGATATGAAAGTGGGAAATAAATATGAAATTAATGAAAAAGTTAAGGGTGAAGCTGAGAAATTTCAGAAAAAAACACCTCAGTTTTTCCCAGAATACTCAGAAAATAATCTGGGCAGTTATTTTTTTCATTCTTTTAAGTCTAACTTTGACTTTAGATTTAATCCCTAATAGAATTGATTTAAAATCCGGACAGGTCAGCAAAAATGATATAACAGCTCCAAGGACATTAACGTTTGTAGATGAAGAGAAAACTGAAGAATTAAAACAGATGGCGGCTAAAAGAGCACCAAAAGTTTATGAGGAAGATAACAATGTTAACTCAACCGTTAATAGAAAGCTTAATATGATTTTTACAGCTGTTAAGTCAGAGAAAAATAATTTTATACAAAATAAAATATTAAAAGAAAACAAAAATTTAACAGAAAGCAATGATGAAAATTCTGAATCAAATTCCAGCAAAGAGGGAAATAAAAATTTTGATTTTGAAAATTTGAATGAAGAAGAGAAAAATAGTTTGATCACAAATATAAAATCTAAAATCAATTTTAATATAGAAGATGTTACTATTGGAACATTATTGAATACGGATACAGAAGAGTTAAAACAGCTACAGAAATATTCTCAAAATCTTATAAAAGAACAGCTTTCACAGAGAATTTTGCCGTCTGATATTCCGGATGCAGCAAAAAATTTACGGCAGTCTGCAATGGAGCTGGATATTTCCAGAGAACAGAGACTGGCTGCTGCCAATATAGTTACTGCTGTTATTGAACCAAATATGTTTTTAAATTCAGAAGAAACAGAAAAAAGACGGCAGGAAGCTGTTAGTCAGGTTGAACCTGTAAAAAGAACTGTAAGACAGGGAGAAATAATTGTTAGAAAAGGTGATGTTGTACAGCCTGAAGATATTGTAGTACTGGAAAAATTAGGTCTGCAGAAATCCAGAATTAATTATTTTAATATATTTGGCACACTGGTAATTGTACTTATAATTATTCCGCTGCTGGGTTTTTACTTTCGCAAATATCAGCCAGATATATGGAACAGCAATACAAAACTATTATTAATTGAACTACTTATTTTTATAGTGGTTATGCTGGCAAAAATATTTGCGATTTTTCAGAATTCGTTTATGGATTATTTAGTGCCAACTGCAATGGCATCGATTTTATTGACAGTACTAATAGATTCTCAGACAGCTCTTATTTCAACAGTCTTTTTAAGTTTCCTTATTGCACCTGTCTTTAATATGAATATAAATATTGTTTTAACATCTTTTCTGGCAGGACTTGTCGGGATATTCAGTGTATCCAGAGTAAAAGAGCGGGGAGATGTGATTAGAGCTGGATTTAATGTAAGCCTGGTCTTAATTTTTTCTATAACAGGATTATCTTTTCTTGAAAGAACACAGGACTGGATGTATCTTCTCTGGGCTGCTACGGGTGGGATTTTAAATGGAATTTTGGTTGGAATACTTGCAAACGGATTTCTTCCGTATTTAGAAAACTTATTTGATATGACTTCTTCTGTTAAGCTGCTGGAACTTTCCAATCCAAGCCAGCCCATCTTAAAGAGACTGCTGGTTGAAGCACCCGGAAGTTATCACCACAGTATAATAGTTGGTAATCTTGCCGAAACTGCAGCTGAGAATATAGGGGCAGATGCACTACTTGCTAGAACAGGTGCATATTATCATGATATTGGAAAATTAAAAAGACCTTACTTTTTTTCTGATAATCAGTTTGGAGGAGAAAATCCACATGATAAAACATCTCCTAACTTAAGCTCTCTTATTATAAAGTCTCATGTTAAAGATGGAGTTGAGCTGGCAGAAGAATATGGATTACCCAGTAAAATAATAAATATTATTAAACAGCATCATGGTACAAATCTGATTTCTTATTTTTATCAGCAGGCCCTACAGGATGACAAACATAACAATGTTAAAAAAAGTGATTTTAGATATGATGGTCCAAAACCTCAGAGCCGTGAAGCTGCTATAATAATGCTGGCAGATATAGTTGAAGCTGCTGTTAGATCTAAAAATTTTAATAAAAATAACCATAATAGAATAGAAGGTTTTGTCAGGGGATTGATAAAGGATAAATTGATCGAAAATCAGCTTGATGAATGTGATCTTACTCTTAAGGATCTTGATATAATAGTGAGCAGTTTTGTTAAAGTACTGTCAGGCATTTATCATCAGCGTGTGGAATATCCAGAAAATATTATAAAAGAAATGAAAGGAAAAGATAAGGATGATTAATATTCAGCTGAGCAATAATCAGGACAAAATTAAGCTTCCTTCTGAAATAGAAAATTTGCTTCAGAAGGTTGTGAAATGTGCTGCAGAACTTGAAGGCTACAACGGGGGTGAAGTAAGTATTGCTCTTGTCGATAATGAGCAAATTAAAGAATTAAATATAAAATACAGAGATAAACATGAAGCAACAGATGTTTTGTCCTTTCCTATTGGTGATGAGATACTTGGGGATATAGTAATTTCTGCTGAAAGAGCTTTACAGCAGGCTAAAGATTATGGACATTCTTTTGCCAGAGAAATAGCATATTTGACAGTTCATGGAGTTCTGCATCTGTTTGGATATAATCATTATGGGGAAGAAGAAAAGAAAATGATGAGGCAAAAAGAAGAAAGAGTTCTTGCTCAGCTTGATTTGAGAAGGAATTAGGAGGGATTTATGCAACCGAGAAAATTTATAGACACTTTTAATCATGCAATTGCAGGATTAATACATTCTATTAAAACACAGAGAAATATGAAAATACATTTATTTGTGACAATGATGGTTCTCGGTTTTAGTTTGCTGTTTAATGTAAGTAGAGTGGAGCTTGCACTTGTAATTGTTGCTATATCTTTTGTTATTTTTGCCGAGCTTATAAATACAGCAGTAGAAGTAATTATTGATATGACTGCACCAGAATACAGTTATCAGGCAAGAATTGCAAAAAATATTAGTGCTGCTGCAGTTTTAGTTGCCGCTGGAAATGCAGCTTTTACCGGTTATTTAATTTTTTTTTATAAGTTAGAGAAACTTTCACTGGAGCTTATTTTTGTTTTGCGGCATCAGCCTATTCATCTTACATTTATAAATATTGTATTCTTATTCGTTTTTGTAATAGTTTTAAAATCAATGGTTAAAAGCGGGACACCACTTAAGGGAGGAATTATAAGTGGGCATACTGCAATAGCATTTTCTTCCGTAATTATAATTGCTTTTTTAACCCGCAATTTTTTGGCCGCTACTCTTGCTCTGCTGCTGGCAGTTTTGATTGCTCAGAGTCGTCTGGAATCAGGCACCCATTCATTGAAAGAAGTTATATTAGGCGCTTTAGTTGGTACTGCTGTAAGTATTTTAATTTTTGCTTTTTTTAGATGAGTTTTATTTGGATTACTGAAGATATTTTGGGGGAGATGCTATGGTACTGGAATTATTAATATTAGCAGCACTTTTATTTTTATCTGCATTTTTTTCTGGTTCGGAAACTGCTTTTATGGCGGTAAACAGAATAAAAATAAAAGAAAGAGTTCAGCGGGGTGATGATAGAGCTTCCAGAGTGGATAAGCTTTTAACAAATCAGACTAAACTTCTTACCACTATTTTAATTGGTAATAATCTTGTCAATATATCAGCTTCTTCTATTGCTACAGCTTTAGCTGTAAGATTATTTGGCAATAAAGGTGTTGGTATTGCAACAGGTGCTGTTACTTTATTAATACTTGTTTTTGGAGAAATAACACCGAAAGCACTTGGAAATAATAAATCGGTAAAATATACAGAAATAGCTGCTCCATTTTTGTTTTATATGGGTAAATTGTTTGCTCCCTTTATTTTTTTATTCACAAAAATAGTAAAGATATTTGTTGGAGATAAAGATCTCATTTCTTCTGCTTTTTTAAGTGAGGAAGAAATTAGGCGTTTTGTGGAGGTAAGCCACAGAGAAGGGATTATAAAAGAAACTGAACAGGAAATGATACAGAGTGTTTTTGAGTTTGACGACACTCTTGTAAAAGAGGTTATGATTCCTAGAACTGATATGGTTTGTATAGAAAAAAGTGCAGGTCTAAAAGAATTAATAAGTCTTGCTGTAGAAAAAGGCCATTCTCGTATTCCTGTTTTTGAAGAGTCGATTGATAATATTATTGGACTGATTTATATAAAAGATCTTTTAGAACTTCTGCTAGAAAGAGAAAAAGAAGTTTCTATTGAAGATTTTGTTAAGCCAATATATTTTATACCGGAAGGAAAGCCGATAAATCAGCTTTTATCAGAAATGAAAAAAAGAAAAGAACATATGGCAGTAGTAATAGATGAATATGGTGGAACAGCCGGATTAATAACTATTGAGGATCTTTTGGAAGAAATAGTAGGTGATATTCAGGATGAATTTGATTTGGAGCCAAAATATATTGAATTTTTAAATGAAAAAGAATTGATGCTTGATGGTAGAGTGGATATTGATGAGTTAAATGAACTTCTCCCTAATCCTCTTCCTGTTAGTGAAGATTATGAAACTATTAGTGGACTTATTTTATATTATCTTAACCGTCTGCCTGAAGCTGGAGATAAAATTGATTTAGATGGAATTGAAGTTATAGTGGAGGATGTTCTGGACAATAGAATAAGAAAAATAAGATTGAAGAGTGAAGATAAAATCAGACTAGAAGATCGTGAGTGGTAAAAATGATTAAAAAAATAAGAAATTTATTTATAACAGGGCTTTTAGTTCTTTTACCTCTTGTATTAACTGCTTATCTTTTTGGGAGTCTTTTTCTAATACTTGATAACTGGATTAGACCAATGTTTAAACACTGGCTGGGTGTTGATCTTCCTGGAATTGGTTTTGTTTTCATTTTGCTGCTTATATTTTTAACTGGTATTTTTGCTACCAATATAATTGGAAAAAAGATTATAGATATTGGGGAGTATATGCTTTTAAAAATTCCTTTGATAAGGAATATTTATTTGAGTATAAAGCAGATTTTGGATGGTGTTTTTGCCAGTCAAAATGTTAGTTTTAAAAAAGCTATTCTGTTTGAATATCCTCGCAGAGGTCTTTATCAGATAGGATTTATAACCAAGGAAACTTCTATTTATTTTGAAAATCTAACCGGAGAAAAAATGTATAATGTTTTTTTGCCCACTACCCCTAATCCAACTTCCGGTATGTTCATAATGGTTCCTGTTAAAGAAGCATATGAACTTGAAGATATTACAATAGAAGAAGCACTTAAATTAATTATTTCTGGCGGTATTCTGTCACCCAGCAAAAACAGCTCGGGAGGTATAGATAGTTTTGAAACTTAAAGATAATAAATATTTTGAATTATTGATTACAGCTCTTTTGATATTCTTAATTATTAATGCTGTACTTTTATTGAGAATGCTGGGGTTTATTTATTTGCCCGGTGAAATAAGTCAGCTTGATAAAGCTAAAGAAGGTGCCAGGGCTGTGGTAAGATACAGCAGTGAGCTTGCAGAAAGCTATGGAATTGGAGACAGAAAAAATATTGTTAATCTGCTTGCAGAATTTGAATATGAAATAGAAAAGGCTAAAAGTGATGATATTGTTGCAAGTATAATGATGGATTATGGCAGACAGATACAGGATGAGATTTTTAGAGAAGTTCAGCAGATGAGAATAAATGAGGTATTAAATATAATAAACAGTCAAAAACTGCCCCAGACAGGTGTTATTTCTATCACTCATGTAGATGGAAAAACTAAAATTATTGATCCAGATGTTGTTCTTGAGGAAAAAACAAGAGAAAAATTAAAAAATATAGATCTGTTTCAGACATTAGAATTAAAAATAGAAAATCAAAAAGCAGAAATAACTGCTGGAGATATTTTTAATCTTGTCGAATATTTAAAAACAGAAAATGTCAGTCTTAAAAGACAGTATAGTATTTTGTCATCTCAGGCAGGTTACAGCAGTATATCGGGCCAGGGTATAGTTATATATATAAATGATGATGATTCCTCAGCAGACCAGAATTCTCTAATACATGATTCTGATATAAGGAATATAATAAATGAACTCTGGATAGCTGGTGCAAGGGGTATTGAAGTTGGTGGTCAGAGAATTAATGTAAAATCTTCTGTGAGATGTGTAGGACCAACAATTTTGGTAAATAGTAAACCTGTGGCAGTTAAACCGGTTACGGTTAAAGCAGTAGGTAATCCGGATGTTCTTCGGAGCAGCCTAGAGATAATCAAGAAAAATTTAAATGCTTTTGGTATTGAAATTTTGATAAATGAAGAAGAAAATATAACTTTAAACAGCAGTCAGAGGTGAAATAATGAAGTTTAAAATTGCAGTTTTGTTGCTTGTTGTCATATTATCTATAGCCGTATTAAGCGGCTGCAGTTTTACAGATAGGTCAGAACAGCCTGCTGGAGAAACTGTAGAAAAAAATAGAGCTGGAGGAGAAATAGCTGACAGTCAGATGAGTGAAGAAGAAAGAGAAGAAAAAAAAGAAGAAATAAAAGAACAGTATGCTGATGATGAAATTCAGCAGCCGATAGAAGAAGGTGAAAATTTTGCAGGACAGTCTCCTTTTACTGGGGAAATGTTAAAAGAAATTAAGTATAAACATGCCATTTCAGTTTCTATTGAAAATTCTCCTGTAGCAAGACCACAGAGTGGTTTGGAAAGTGCAGAAATTGTGTATGAATTTATGCTGGAAGGTGGTATTACCCGGTTTTTAGCCATTTTTTGGCCTGAAATTCCAGAAAAAGTAGGACCTATTAGAAGTGCCAGACCGTTTTTAATTGATGTTGCAAATAGCTATGATTCTCTGTTTTTACATGCTGGTGCTAGCCCGGACGGTTTTAAACAATTATCAGATTCCGGCATACTTCATCTTGATCAAATATATCAGAACCAGTATTTTTGGAGAAGCAGTAAAAGACTGGCTCCACATAATCTGTATTCTGGCAAAATTCCGCTTCAGGACTTTACTGACAAGTTGGACCGAATAGAATATCCGAACAGATTTAAATTTTTAACTGCTTCTATTGTGTCAAATCCTCAAACAGCAGAAGAAATTACAATTGATTACTGGGGAGATTATAGTGTAAATTACCGCTATGATGAAGAAGCTAATATATATTACAGATTTTTATATGATTTTAAAACACCCCACCGGGTAGAAAATGGACGCCAGTTGAGTGCCAAAAATATAATTGTTCAGTTTACAGATACTGAAGTAAAGGATGATGAAGGTAGGCTGGAAATGGATTTAAACAAAGGTGGGAAAGCACTGCTTTTTAGAGATGGAATAGTTGTTTCAGGGAACTGGCAGAAAAATGATGATTCCTGGATTATCTATTATGATAAAAATGGCAGTGAATTGGAAATAAATCCAGGTCAGACCTGGATTCAGGTAGTACCAGATGGTACAGAAATTAAATATTAAGCTTATCTGAAAGGGATGATTATAGATGGAAAAAAAAGTTAAGGATGAACTTTTTAAAGCTGCACTTAAAGTACAGCAGAATGCATATGTTCCCTATTCTAATTTTCCTCTGGGGGCTGCTGTGCTGACAGAAGAGGGAGAAATATATACTGGAGTGAATATAGAAAATGCATCATTTGGTCTTAGCAATTGTGCTGAGAGATCTGCTATTTTTAATGCAGTTTCTCATGGGAAGAAAAATATTAAAGCACTTCTTTTAGTAAGCAGCACTGAAAAACCAGTCACACCCTGTGGGGCATGCCGACAGGTTATTAAAGAATTTTCAGATAATATTGAAGTTGTTATGATGACTGATAGGGGTAAAGAGCTTATTATGACAAGTAGTGAGCTGCTTCCTGGTGCTTTTACCGAAGAAAATATGGAGAAAAATGATGAATTATAAATCAGGATTTGTTACAGTAATTGGCCGTTCTAATGTTGGGAAGTCTACTTTAGTAAATAAATTAGTAGGGGAAAAAATAAATATAACTTCACCAAGACCTCAGACAACCAGGAACAGTATTAAGGCAATTTATTCAGAAGATAATGGCCAGATTATATTTATAGATACTCCAGGTATCTACCAACCCAGCAATAAGCTGGATAATTATATGATAAATCAAGCTTATAAAAGTCTTGAAGGAATCGATGTAGTAATATTTATTGTTGATGGCAGTACCTACTTTGGTAGAGGGGATCAGCAGATATTTAATCAAATCAAAAATTATTCTAAACCAGTAATTTGTGTTATGAATAAAATTGATAAGATGAGTAAAAACGATATATTAAAAAAACAGAAAGAATACAGTCAGAAAACCTCACTGGAAGTTATTCCAATTTCTGCTGCAGAAGAGAAAAATCTAGATTCTTTACTGGCTGAAGTTTTTCTGCATCTTCCTGAAGGTCCACAGTATTATCCAGATGATATGATTACAGATCAGATAGAAAGATTTATTTTTGCCGAAATAGTTCGAGAAAAAATTTTTTATTTATGTAGAGAAGAGGTTCCTTATGGAGTTGCAGTTCTGGTAGAAGAGGTAAAAGAAAGAGATAATGAAGATTATTATATTAGAGCCAATATTTATGTAGAAAAGAAGTCACATAAAGGTATTATTATTGGCAAAAATGGTTCTATGCTGAAAAAAATAGGTAAAAATGCAAGAAAAGAAATAGAGGATCTTCTGCAGACAAAGGTTTATCTGGATTTATGGGTAAAAGTTCTTAAAGACTGGCGAGAAAAAGAAAACCTCCTTAAAAGAATGGGATATAAGGGGTGATTTACTATTGAAGCAAAAAATTTAATTAGAGAGTATCTTCCTGAAGGGTACGATACTTTTGATGATTATTATAGTGATAATTATCCTGCAGACGCTGCAGAATTTTTGTCTGAACTGCCGGAAAATGTTCTGATAGAATTAGTAGAAGATTTTAATTATGAAATTTTAAGTCAGATAATTATATTTTTTGAAGAAGAACTGCAGAAAAAAATTGCTGAAAAAATGTCAGTACTAAAAACAGCTCAGGTGCTGTCAGCAATGTATAGTGATGATGCTGCTGATTTTTTAAGCATTCTGTCGGTAGGAAAAGTAAAAAAAGTATTAAAGCTTATGAAAGAAAATGATGCTCTTAAATTAAAAGAACTTCTGCATTATGATGATGAAAGTGCAGGAGGACGTATGACTACAGAGTTTATTGCTTTTTATGCTGATAATACTGCCCAATCTGTTTTGAATAAAATTCGGAAAATAATTACAGAACCAGAAATGATTTATTATATATATGTAATTTCCAGAAAAAAAGAGCTGGTAGGTGTACTTTCGGTTAGACAACTTTTAACTGCTCAGCCCGATACAAAACTGAAGGATATTATGAATAAAAGAGCTATTAAAGTTAATATTGCAGCTGATCAGGAGGAGGCTGCACGTATTATTTCCAAATATGATTTGTTGGCAGTTCCGGTTGTAAATGATCATAATCAGCTGCTGGGAATTATAACAGTTGATGATATTATTGATATTTTAGAAGAAGAAACAACAGAAGATCTTTTTAAAATATCTGGAGCTACAAATGCATATGATATAAGAGGTAATTTTATGGAAGCGGTAAAAAAGAGAATTCCCTGGCTGTTTATACTGTTGATTGGTGATCTTTTATCAGGGACTGTAATTCACCGTTTTGAAGCTTCGCTTGAGTCTATTGTTGCACTTGCTATTTTTATTCCTGTTTTGATGGATATGGGAGGTAATGTGGGAACTCAGTCTCTGACTGTTGTTGTGAGGGGACTGGCAACAGAAGAACTTGATTTTTCACATTTTATTAAACATCTTTTTAGTGAGCTTAAAGCAGGTTTAGTAATGGGAGTGATTATATCATTTTCTCTGTTTATAATCACATTTTTATGGCATCAGAATTTCGCGCTTTCTTCTGTAGTTGCATTTTCAATGCTGATAACAATGATTACAGCTGTAACTGCAGGAACATCTATACCTTTTTTTGTTGATTATTTTGGTGCAGATCCTGCTGTAGCAGCTGGACCTTTTATTACAACTTTGATAGATATATCTGGATTATTTATTTATTTCACAATAGCATCACTTTTAATGGAAAAATTGCTTTAAATGCAGGATAATATTATATTTTGCAGAATAATAATATTAACTTGAGAAAATAAGGAGTGAATTTTTAATGGCGATCAAACCACGTGATATGGCAAAGATGATTGACCATACCAATTTAAACCCTACTGCAACAGTAGATGATATTAAAAAATTATGTGAGGAAGCAAGTGAATACGAATTTGCATCTGTTTGTGTTCATCCAATATATGTTCCTTTATCTGCTAAGCTTCTGGAAGAAAGCTCTGTTAAAATATGTACTGTAATTGGTTTTCCACTTGGAGCCAATACTACTGAAACAAAGGCTTTTGAAACCAGGAATGCAATCAGATTGGGAGCACAGGAGATAGATATGGTTATGAATCTAGGAGCTTTTAAGTCGGAGGCATATGAGCTGTTTCAGACAGATATAAAAGCAGTTGTTGATGCAACTAAAAAAGCAGGTGTAAGTTCTGATATAATTGTTAAAGTTATTTTAGAAACCTGCTATTTAAATGAAGAAGAAATAGTAAAGGCATGTGAGATAGCAAAATCAGCTGGAGCTGATTTTGTTAAAACTTCAACCGGTTTTGGCAGTTATGGAGCGAGAGTAGAAGATATCAGTTTAATGAGAAAAACTGTGGGAAGAGATGTAGGTGTTAAAGCAGCCGGTGGAATAAAAAATTTTGAACAGGCACTTAAAATGCTGGATGCTGGAGCAAATAGAATTGGAGCCAGTTCTGGAGTTGCAATAGTAACCGGTGATGAAGATAAAGGTAAGGATGGAGATGATTAAACTTTGGCTTCTTTTGAAACAGAAGGTGTTGTTTTAAAACAGTTTGATTTAGGAGAATCTGATCGCCTTATAACTCTGTATACAAAAGAAAGGGGTAAAATAAGGGCTGTTGCCAGAGGAGCCCGTAAAGGGATTAAAAGTCGTTCAGGACTTGTACTACCTTTCAGCTATCATAATTTTACTTTATATAAGGGTAAATCTATGGCGCGTATTAATCATATAGAATCAAAAGAGATGAATTCCAGGCTCAGAGAAGATCTGGATTATATGGCATATGCCAGTGTGGTATCAGAATATATAGAGAGGGTAGGGCTAGAAGATGAAAAAGATCTGGCCCTTTTTTCACTGCTGGTTCTGATATTAAAGGAAATGAATGATTCTGATAAGGAAAATCTTCTGTTTTATTATATTTTTTTTAAAACAAAGCTTTTAATCCTGCTGGGAATAAAACCAGAATTAAAAAAATGCACCTATTGTAATGAACAGATTGATTATGATAAAATTTATTTTAATATTGAATACGGTGGAGTTATATGCAGAAACTGTAAAGAGAAGTATAAGACAGATTATATAAAATTCAGCCGGGAAGAATTTGTGATTTTTGCTAAATTTATAAATTCGACGTTTGCCGATATTGCAGACAAAGATATTGAAATTGATAACAGGATATTAAAAAAAGTTTCTTTACTAACAGAAGATTTTATTGCCTATCATCTTGATTTAAAACCTAAATCTCTTTCATTTCTGTATAACTTACAGAGTATGAATAGATATTTTTAAATATCATTATATCAGGGAATAAATCTAAATTTAATGGAAACAAATATATATATTTTTAAATTGTGATATATTTCAAAATTACTAACTATATTATATGAAGGAAGTGTTTAAATTGAATTTTCAAGAAATAATTTTTGCTTTAGATAAATTCTGGAGTGAGCAAAAATGTGTAATAGAACAGCCATATGATATTGAAGTAGGGGCCGGTACAATGAGTCCTTCAACATTTCTGCGGGCTCTGGGTCCTGATGAATGGAATACAGCATATGTTCAGCCCAGCAGAAGACCGACTGATGGCAGATATGGTGACAATCCATACAGGCTGCAGAGATATTTCCAGTATCAGGTAATTATGAAACCTTCACCTGATAATATTCAGGATATTTATTTAGACAGCCTCCGTGCAATGGGGATTGATCCTAAAAAACACGATATTAGGTTTGTAGAAGATAACTGGGAAGCTCCAACTCTGGGAGCCTGGGGTCTGGGATGGGAAGTATGGCTTGATGGTATGGAAATAACTCAATTCACTTATTTTCAGCAGGTCGGAGGTTTTCAGGCAAAACCTGTAACAGTTGAAATCACCTATGGGCTGGAAAGAATAGCCATGTATCTGCAGGAAGTAGAAAATGTATTTGACCTAACCTGGGTAGAAGGTGTAAGCTATGGTGATATCTATCATCAGAATGAAGTAGAACAATCTAAATATAATTTTGAAATTGCAGATGTGGACAGTCTGTTTAAAATGTTTGATTTATATGAAAGTGAAGCAGAAAATGCAGTCAATTCCGGATTGACTCTGCCTGCATATGATTATACTTTAAAATGCTCACATACATTTAATCTTTTGGATGCCAGAGGAGCAATTAGTGTAACTGAAAGAACACGTTTTATTAAGCGGGTTAGGGATCTGGCCCATAAATGTGCAGAAAGCTATCTAGAATAAGTTAATTGAGGAGTTGATATAATGTCAAAAACACTACTTTTTGAAATAGGAACAGAAGAAATGCCTGCAGAAACAATGCAGAAATTTCGTAAAGATTATCTGGGAACTGCGTTAAAAATTTTTGATAAAAATCGTATTAAATTTAAAAACATGGAAGTTTATTCTACCCCCAGAAGATTAGTTCTCTTTGTGGAAGATCTGCTGGAAAAGCAGCCGGATAAAAAGGAAACTGTTCGGGGACCTGCAGCTAATATTGCTTTTGATGATAAAGGTTTTCCTACTAAGGCTGGAGAGGGATTTGCAAGAGGACAGGGTGTATCTGTAGAAGATCTCAAAGAAAAAGATGGCTATTTATATGCGGAAAAAACTGAAAAAGGGAAAGAAACTGCTGATATTTTACCATCATTATTGACAGAAATTGTTAATAAAGTTCCGCTTCCCAAAGCTATGCGCTGGGCAAATTATGATATTGAATTTATTCGTCCTATAAAATGGCTGCTTGTTCTTTTTGGTACTCAGAATATTGATCTAAAAATTGCAGATGTTAAAAGTGGAAACTTCAGTATGGGGCATAGATTTTTATCTGATGGAAGGGTAAAAATTATAGATGTTAATAATTACTTTAGTAAACTGAAAGATGCTTATATTATTGTAAACCACAGAAAGAGAAAAGAATTGATTTTAAATCAGATAGATGAACTAAATATTTCTGGTAGAACAGTTATAAAAGATAAACTTTTGGAAGAAGTTGTTGATCTTGTTGAATTTCCAACAGCTTTTAAGGGCGAATTCAGTAAAAGTTTTTTAAAACTTCCTCAGGAAGTTTTGATTACAGTTATGGAGAAACACCAGAGATATTTTCCTGTTAAGGATAATAATGGTAAACTTCTTAATCAATTTGTAGGTGTAAGAGATGGTGGTAAAGATTATTTAAAAGAAGTAATTTCCGGTAATGAGATGGTTTTGAGGGGGAGACTTGCTGATGCTGAGTTCTTTTTTGCTGAAGATAAAAAATATGGGTTTAAGAATAGATTGGATGACTTAAAAAATATTGTTTTTCAGCAGGAACTGGGAAGTGTTTATGATAAGGTATTAAAACTGGAAGTTATGGCTGAAAAAATTGCAGATGAGCTTAACTGGAATAGACAAGACAAAAAATTATTAAAAAGAGCGGCGAGATTAAGTAAAAATGATCTAGCAACAGAAATGGTTAATGAATTTGCCAATCTGCAGGGTCTTATGGGTAAAGAGTATGCACTTCTCGAAGGAGAAGACAAGAAAACGGCTGAAGCCATTTTGGAACAATATATGCCGCGCTTTGCCGGAGATGAACTTCCGCAGAGCAGAATAGGAATAGTATTATCAATTGCTGAAAAACTGTTTAATCTATCCGGACACTTTTTGATTGATAATATTCCTTCTGGTTCTCAGGATCCGTTTGCACTGAGGCGTCAGGCAACAGGACTTGTCCGCATAATTCTTGAACATGATCTGCCTCTTGATCTGGAAAAAATGATCCAGATTGGGATTAGAACAGTTGAGATAAGAGAAGATAATAGAAATAAAGCTTTTAGAGAATTAAAATCATTTATAAAACAGAGGTTGGAAAACTATCTTACAGAACAGAATATCAGATATGATGTTATCAATGCTGTAATAAATGTTCGTGACAATAATTTTGTTGATTTATTTAAAAGAGCAGAAGCACTAATGGAATTTAGAAATGAAAACCCAGAACTTTTTACAGAACTGATAAGAGGTCTGGTAAGGGCCAAAAATATTTCTTCTAAATTAGAAAAAGAACTTAATATCAATAAAAATTTGTTAAAAGAAAAAGAAGAACTCAAACTTTATAATTCATATAGAGAGAAAGAAAAAGAAATTAAAAATTATTTTAACAGCAGTAACTACTTAAAAGGTTTTCATAAAATAGTTGAATTAAAGGAGGAAATAGATGAATTTTTAGATAATGTAATGGTAATGGTTGAAGATGATAAAATTAAAAACAACAGGCTCTCACTGCTGAAAAAAATTACTGATTTAATGCAACCTGTAATGGATATTGATGAGATAGCTCTTGATGATTAATTAACGAAAATGGATATGGGGTGAGAAAATGAATAATAAAAAAACCAGTGTTTATATCATCTCTGATTCTCTTGGTGATACAGCTAAGGCAATTATTAATTCAGCCGCTGTACAGTTTAAAGATGTTGAAATTGATAAAACCACATTTCCCCATGTTAGAACACAAAAACAATTAGAAAAAATTACAGAAAAAGCGGCAGATAATTCTGCAATTATAGTATTTACTTTGGCAAAAGATAAGATGAGGTCAAAATTAATTGAACTTGCAGATAAATACGAGCTGGATTATATTGATTTATTGGGACCTATACTGGATAAATTGTCGTCAAAATCAAATAGAAAACCTGATGAAATACCAGGAATAAAGTATAATATAGATCAGGATTATTTTAAAAGAATAGAAGCAATGGAATTTACTCTTAAATTTGATGACTTAAATGATCAGCAGGGAATAGATGAAGCGGATATTGTTCTTGTCGGAATTTCCCGTACATCTAAAACTCCTCTTTCAATTTATCTATCATATTTAGGGTATAAAACAGCAAATGTACCTCTTGTTCCTGAAGTGACTGTTCAGCAAAGTATACTGGAAAATAAAGATAGGAAAGTTATTGGCTTAACTATTGACCCACTGCTGTTAAATGATATACGTATAGAAAGGCTGAAAAAGATGGGATTGGGTAATGATGCATCTTATGCTGCAGGTGAGAGAATTAATGAAGAAATAGCTTATGCTGATTCTTTAATGGAAAAAATAGGTTGTCCAATAATTGATGTAACTGATAAAACAATAGAAGAAACTGCTTCTGAAGTGCTTGCATATGTAACTTAAAAGGAGGAGTTTATGTTTAGCAGAATAGAACAGGAAAAAAGGGAAAAAGAAATACTTTCTCCTTTTGCAGCTTTGAGTATGGAAAGCCGAGGTCGGGAAAATGTGGAGAAAGAATGTGATATAAGAACTGCATTTCAGCGTGATAGAGACAGAATTATACATTCTAAAGCATTTAGAAGATTGAAACATAAAACACAGGTTTTTATAGCTCCAGAAGGAGATCATTACAGAACAAGACTCACTCATACTCTGGAAGTTTCTCAGATTGCAAGAACTGTTGCCAGGGCACTTAGATTAAATGAAGATTTAACAGAGGCTATAGCATTAGGCCATGACCTTGGACATACTCCTTTTGGTCATGCAGGAGAAGAAGCTTTATCCGAAGTGTCAGGTAGAGATTTTTTGCACAACAGACACAGCTTAAGAGTTGTTGATAAACTTGAACAGAGAAGCAGCGGCAAAAATGGGTTAAATTTAAGCTGGGAGGTGAGGGATGGTATTGTTAATCATACTGGAACAGAACTTCCCTCTACACTGGAAGGCCAGATAGTGCGTATTTCTGATAGAATAGCCTATATAAATCATGATATAGATGATGCCCTGAGAGCTAAAATAATTAAAGTGGAAGAACTGCCAGTTGAAGCAGTTTATCTGCTTGGAGAAAGTCACTCTAAAAGAATAGACACAATGGTCAGAGATTTAATTAATGAAAGTCAGGATAAAAACATAATCAGCAGATCTGAATCTGTAAAAAAGGCAACAGAAAAGCTCCGTGATTTTCTTTTTGCTAATGTTTATATTGGTTCTGTTGGTAAGAGTGAAGAAGGAAAAGCAATAAGACTCATAAAAAATCTATATGAGTATTTTATTAACAATAATCTGTCAGTTCCAGATGAATTTTTAAAAAAAGAAGATGATTATGAACAGGCTGTAATTGATTATATTGCAGGTATGAGTGACCGTTACGCAATCAATTTAGGTAGAGCACTTTTTATTCCAACACCATGGCTTAATAAAAAAAATTATATTTCACTGCAGGATTTTTAAAATAGTTAGTGAATAAATGTAAGTACTGATAAAAACTGAACTTATAAATTATACTTTATTTGTATTTTTAAAATATTTTTAATGAAGGATTAATTGCTTTTTTAGAGAACTATAAGTTTAGAGTAAGATTAAATTAGTTAATACTTAGGGTGAATAAATTGGCCAGATATTCAGATAATTTTATAGAAGAATTGAAATTTAGTGTCGATATTATAGATGTTGTTTCTGATTATTTGGAGCTTAAGAGAGCTGGAAATAGATTTAAAGGGCTCTGTCCTTTTCATAATGAAAAAACGCCATCTTTTTTTGTAAATCCAGATAATAATTTTTATCACTGTTTTGGCTGTGGAGCTGGTGGAGATGTAATAAATTTTGTTATGGAAATTGAAAATATAACTTTTACAGAGGCTGTTAAAGTTTTAGCAGAAAAAGCTGGAATAAAGCTGCCGAATTTGACTGATAGAGAGAAAAAACTTTATCAGGAAAGAGAACAGTTATTTGAAATAAATAAGACTGCAGCCAGGTTTTATAATTATTTATTGCTGGAAACAGAATTAGGAGCTGATTCTTTAAAATATCTTAAAGATAGAGGTTTTACTGAAGATGATATCGAATATTTTCAGCTTGGTTATGCTCCTGATGAATGGAAGGCAGTACTGTCGTTTTTAAGTAAAAGAGAATACAGTCTTGATATGATTCATAAGGCAGGACTTATATCAAAAGGGAAAAACAATTCTTTTTATGATAGATTTAGGAATAGAATAATTTTTCCTATATTTAATATCAGAGGTGAAGTAATAGCTTTTGGAGGCCGAGTTCTACCGGATTCTGAGCAGGGTGCTAAATATTTGAATTCGCCGGAGACAGCAATATTCAGCAAGAAAAAAAATCTTTATGGTTTAAATAGAGCAAAAAAATATATTAGACAAGAACAGAGATGTATTATTATGGAAGGTTATACCGATGTAATTCAGGCACATAAAAAAGGAATTAAAAATGCTGTCGCATCACTTGGAACTGCTTTTACAGATGAGCAGGCAAAATTAATTAAAAGATATGCCGATCAGGCTCTGATTGCCTATGATTCTGATACAGCTGGAAATAAAGCAACTTTGCGGGGACTTGAAATTCTTAATAATCATGGTATTGATGTAAAAGTCATAACTCTTCCCGAAGGATCTGACCCTGATGATATACTGCGTGAAAATAATCTAGAATTATTTAATGAATATATGGATAAAGCAGAGAGTTTAGTGGATTTTAAAATTGATATGATTATTAAAGGCAGAAATTTGAATGATCCAGGTGTTAAAATAAAAACACTAAAAGAGGCGGCTGAACTTATTAGTGGGATAGATAATGAAATGGAAAAAGAAATTTATGTTGAGAGAACTTCACAAAAAATGAATTTTGATAAAAATGTTTTAAATAAAGAAATTAAAATGAGGTCAAAAAAGAAAAAAAGAAAAAATTTCAGCAGAAAAGAGAAAAAGATAGATAAAAGAAGAAAAGTCAAAAAGTCTGATATTGTGAGGATACAGGAACAGCTGCTGTCATATTTTATTACACATAAACATCTCCGCAGCAGTCTGTCTCAAATAATTTCTGCTGATGATTTTTATGGTAAAGGGAAAAAGCTGGCAAAAATTATTTGGAATGGACCATTTATAAGTGACTCAGTGAGCAGTGATAAAATCAAATCTGAACTTGGTGAAGATCTTAAATCTTACTGGTCTGAGATTATTGTTAAACAAAAAAGTGGTTTAAATAAAGATAAGCTTTTTAATCTAGCAAAATTTGTTGTAGAAAAAAATCTTGAAGTTAGTAAAAATGAAATTTGCAGCAGACTTAATAATGGACAAAATGATTTGCAAACTTTAAATCAGATGTTAAAAAAATTTCACAGTTTAAATTCTAATAGTGAAAGGGGGGATTAATTTGGCTGATAAAAATGTAAGTCCTGCCAAAATTGATGAAGTTAAAGAACTGCTCAGCCGTGGTAAAAAAGTGGGCGAATTAACTTATGAAGAAATTATGGATGCTTTAGAAGATATAGATCTTGATTCTGAAGATATAGAAAAGATATATGATATTTTTAATGAAATGAATATTAGTATTGTTAGTGAAAGAAATGAGCAGGAAGAGGAAGAAGATGAAGATGACAGTGGTCTTGATTTAAGTGTTCCACAGGGAGTTGGTATCGATGATCCTGTACGAATGTATCTAAAAGAAATAGGAAAAGTTGATCTTCTTACTGCTGAAGAAGAAGTTGAAATAGCCAAAAGAATGGAACAGGGTGATGAATCTGCTAAAAGAGAGCTGGTTGAAGCTAACTTACGTCTAGTTGTCAGTATTGCTAAAAAGTATGTTGGTCGTGGGATGCTATTTTTGGATCTTATTCAGGAAGGTAATATGGGGCTGATGAAAGCGGTAGAAAAATTTGACTATACGAAAGGTTATAAATTCAGCACTTATGCCACTTGGTGGATTAGACAGGCTATTACTCGGTCTATTGCAGACCAGGCCAGAACTATTCGTGTACCAGTACACATGGTTGAGACTATTAATAAATTAATCAGAGTCTCCAGACAGCTTCTGCAGGAAAAAGGACGTGAACCCAAACCAGAAGAAATTGGTGAGGAAATGGGTATATCTGCAGAAAAAGTGAGAGAAATTATGAAAATAGCTCAGGAACCTGTATCACTTGAAACTCCTATTGGAGAAGAAGAAGACAGTCATCTGGGAGATTTTATAGAAGATGAAGATTCTCCTGCTCCTGCATCTGCTGCTTCATATATTTTATTAAAAGAACAGCTGGATGGAGTTTTAGATACACTAACAGACAGAGAAAAAAGAGTGCTAGAACTGCGATTTGGTATTGAAGATGGTCGTCCAAGAACTTTAGAGGAAGTAGGGAAAGAATTTGGTGTTACTAGAGAACGAATTAGACAGATTGAGGCTAAAGCTTTAAGAAAACTGCGTCATCCAAGCAGAAGCAAAAAATTAAAGGATTATTTAGATTAGTTCTTTAAATATGCGAAAACAGGAGCAAACAGGAGTAAATTTTGTTTTATCTTCTTAAAAAGCATAAAAAAAAAGTTTTAAACTCTTGACGTCAGTTATTATATATCATATAATTACTTCTGTCGTTACAAAGTTATATTAATTTTGAAGGGCCCATAGCTCAGCTGGTCAGAGCAACCGGCTCATAACCGGTTGGTCCCAGGTTCGAATCCTGGTGGGCCCACCAGATTATCAACCTTGTTCTCCTGAGAACAGGGTTTTTTAATGTTTAGCGTATAATTGTCAATAGTTTTTTAGAAAAAATGCACAGAGATAACCATTTCATCTTACTGTAATAAAGAAGTCCGAAGGACATTTTGTTCTATTTATTTCACAGGGAGGAGTATAAATATGACTAAAGCTCAGGAAATTATATCACTTATGGGAGAAATAGCCCCAGTAAGGCTTGCCGAAAAATGGGACAATGTTGGTCTTCAGATTGGTGATCTTAATAATGAAGTGGAAAAAATTTTGCTGACCCTGGATTTAAATAATGAAGTTATAGATGAAGCGGTAAAAAAAAGCTGTAATATGATAATTACACATCATCCTGTAATATTTAATGGTATCAATTCAGTAAGTTCAGAATCTGCTGTAGGACAGATGATTATAAGATTAATAAAGAACGATATAATAGTTTTTTCTGCCCATACAAATCTTGATATTGCAGAAGAAGGGCTTAATGATTATATCTGTAATAAACTTGGTATTAAGGATTTTCAGCCGCTTGATGTAACACAATCTGAAAATTATTATAAATTTGTGGTTTTTGTACCAGAAAATTACATAGAAGAAATTAAATCTGCTGTATATGAAAATGGTGGAGGGGAAATTGGCAAGTACAGCCACAGTGGTTTTTATTTACAGGGAAAAGGCAGTTTTAAGCCTTTGGAGGGTTCCAGTCCTTACATAGGTAGTACTGGAAAGATTTCGGAAGTAGATGAAATTAGACTGGAAACAGTAGTAGCTGAAGATAAAATTGATCAGGTTTTAAAATCTGTTTTAAAGGTTCATCCTTATGAAGAAGTAGCATATGATATTTATAAAATTGATAGGAAAAGTAAGATTAGTGGGATTGGACGTATAGGTTATCTAAAAGAAAAAATATTGTTAAATGATTATTTAAATATTGTAAAAGAAGAATTAAATCTTCCTTATCTTAAATTTGTAGGGAATAAAAACAAAGAGATCAAAAAAGTAGCTGTATGTAATGGTAGTGGTGCAGATCTTACCCAAAAAGCCATTTATAAAGGGGCAGATCTATATTTAACTGGTGATGTTAAATATCATGAAGCACAGTATGCTGAAGAAATGGGTCTGGCATTAATTGATATTGGTCATTATGAAAGTGAAATTTGGGTAAAAAAATTATTATATCAAAAATTAACTTGTTATGCTGATAAGGAAAATAAAAAAGATGTTGAATTTGTGATTTCCAATATTAATACAAATCCCTGGAATTACAGGTAATTTTAAGTTGAGTGATTTGCTTGACATATCATTAATTCAATGGTATACTTTTAAATATGTAAAAATAAGTTAACCAGGTGATCGCGGCCTTTTTGGCTGAGGAAAGTCCGAGCTCCACAGGACAGGATGCTGGGTAATTCCCAGTGGAGGTAACTCCCAGGAAAGTGCCACAGAAATATACCGCCTTATTTTAATAAGGTAAGGGTGAAAAGGTAAGGTAAGAGCTTACCAGGTTTCAGGTGACTGGAATGCTAGGTAAACCCCATCTGGAGTAAGTCCAAATAGGGAGAATGAGGAGTGGTCCGCTCTTCTCCGGGTAAGGACGCTCAAACTAATAGGTAACTATTAGTTAAGATAGATGATCGCCTAATACAGAACTCGGCTTACAGGTTAACTTATTATACATTTTAAATATTAAAGGGGTGTTAAGATGAAAAATGCAATGCTGGAAGCAATAGCGTATATCGATTCTGCAGTTGAAAAATCAGCTCAATTTAACAATTTTGCTCCTGAAATGAGTGATAGAGTATTGGATAATAGAATAATTACTTTGGAAGGTTATATAAAATATATTGATAAAGAAGGACTGAATTTAATGAAAGAATTTATTCAGGAATTAGAGGAGGAAACTAATGACTGATCAAATATATTATAAAATACAATATCCGTTAAAAAAAGCAATAACTTTAATGAAAAAAATTGATAGAGAAGATAATGTTGATATCAGTGTTTCGGAATCAGAAAAAGAAAAAATAAAAGATTTTGTGTTTAGATGGAATAATGGGGGGAAAAAACAGCTTCATCAATTGATCAATAATCTTAGAGATAATTTATAGAATTAATGCCATGACTTATTTTGTCATGGTTTTTATTTTGTGTGCTCCGTAAATTATTCTGATAATAGGTGAAAGTCCTATCTATGTTGTGGCATGTATCATGTAGAAGTCAACAGTGACAGGGTGTTCA
>NZ_QPJN01000018.1:0-47362 GCF_003338615.1 Halanaerobium sp. DL-01 | reverse complement strand
AATTTTCTGCCGCTCTTGCTGACTGTATTCCATAATAGGCATCTTTCGGCACTTTTTTACTGCCTATTGAATCTTGTTCTTCTCTCATTAGCATTGGATAAACCCTCCATTATGTTTATATATATTTATATTTTGAAACATCTATAATTTTACTGAGATTTTTTTGACTTGTTTGATCATCATTAAACCAGAATTTAGAATTTGATAAAATCAATTTATTATCAAGAACTTTCAGTATAACTGGTATATTTCCTTCTTTTTTGAAGAGAAATTTTTTTAAAGTAAAAATTTTTTTTCGTTCAATATTATTCAAATCTATAATTAATATTTTTCTTTCCATCGGGATAATTTTTGAAGCTATTACTTTTTTGTCATCTCTTCTTCCAACAACAAAAATCTGCCCAGATTTCTCCATATCAAAATCCAGTTCAGACAGCAGATCTGGAAATACAATTACATCTATCTTACCTGACCAATCTTCCAATGTCAAGAAGGCCATTTTGTTGCCTCTTTTTGTTATATGTGAACGATTATTTATTATTTGACCTGCAAAAAAAATCTCCCGATTTTCTTTAATATTTTCAATTTGACTTATTGAAAGATCAACTATTTCGTTTATTTTATTTTTGTATTTATCCAGAGGATGACCGGAAACATAAATTCCCAAAAACTCTTTTTCCTGTTCTAACAGAACGTCTTTTCTCAGTTCCTGTATATCCTGATAAGCAAGATCTTCTTCCATAAAGTCATTACTTTTAGAAAACATATCAAAAAATGATATCTGGCCCTGAGCTCTTTCCTTATACAGCATATTATATTTTTTATACAAATCTTTATAGTTTAATAAAAGCTGAGACCTTTTAGCAGAAAACTGAGAAAATACTCCGCTTTTTATAAAAGCCTCTAAAACCTGAATATTTATTCTGCTCATATCTATTCTCTGCAGAAAATCCGTAAAACTTTCAAATTTTTTTTCTTTACGTGCCTCTATAACAGCTTCTATGGAACCGCTGCCTACATTTTTAACTGCTTTTAAACCAAATCTTATTTTATCTTCCGCCTCAGGTGTAAAATAAAATCCGCTGATATTTATATCTGGCGGCAGTACTTCTATATTTATTTCCCGGCATGCTTTAATATAATCCGAAATTTTATCCTGATTACCCATAACAGATGACAGGAGAGCAGACATAAAATCAGCTGGATAGTGTACTTTTAAGTAAGCTGTCTGATAGGCGAGAAATGCATAAGCAGTACTATGGGATTTATTAAATCCATATCCAGCAAAATATTCCATCTGATCAAAAATTTTATTGGCTGTTTTTTTATCTATACCATTTTCTACAGCACCATTTATAAAACGCTTTCTTTCGCCCGCAATTAATTCTAATTTTTTCTTGCCCATGCCTCTTCGCAAAAGGTCAGCTTCTCCCATAGTATATCCACCGAGCGTACTGGCAATCTCCATAACCTGCTCCTGATAAAGAATCATACCAAAAGTTTCTTCTAGAATTGGCTTAAGTTTTGGGTGCAGATATTCCGGCTCTTTTTCACCATGTCTACTCTTTATATAATCATCAACCATATCACTACCAAGTGGTCCGGGCCTTCCCAGAGCCAGCAGAGCTATAAGATCACTAAAGCGGTCAGGTTTTAATCTTCTATTTAAAGATTGAAATAAATATGATTCCATCTGAAAAACTCCAGCAGTATTTCCTGACTGAAGAAGACGATATACTTTTTTATCATCAAGTGGAATACTGTCAATATCTATTTCTTTCCCGTGCCTCTGCTTAATCAAATTTAATGTATTTTCTATAACTGTTAGATTGCGCAGACCTAAAAAATCCATTTTCAGAAGGCCCAGTGCCTCCAGATCACCCATAGGCAGCTGAGTAATTATGCTGTCATCCTGTTTCTGCAGAGGAATAATTTCAGTCAGAGGCTGGGCACCAATTATTATGCCGGCAGCATGTGTGGAGATATGTCTGGGCATACCCTCCACCCCTCTGGCATAATCTATTAATTTTTTAATTTCCGGATCGTTTTTATAATAATCCTGCAGTTCTTTAACAGAACTTAAAGCTTCTTTAATCGTTGTACCAGGCTGAGTTGGAATAAGCTTTGCAATTTTATCAACCCTTCCGTAGGATATCCCAAGCGCTCTACCTACATCTCTAACAGCTGCACGAGCTGCCATTGTTCCAAAAGTACCAATTTGTGCCACTCTCTGTTCTCCATACCTCTTTTTTACATATTCAATAATTTCATCTCTCTGTTCATCAAAATCTATATCTATATCAGGCATTGTAGCTCTTTCTGGATTTAAAAATCGTTCGAATAAAAGCCCGTATTTTAAAGGATTGACCTTTGTAATATTTAATAAATAAGCAACAAGACTTCCAGCTGCAGAACCTCTACCAGGGCCAACTCTAATACCGTTTTCTTCCGCATATTTAACAAAATCATATACAATCAAAAAATAAGAAGCATAACCCATTTTATAAATAATACTAAGCTCATATTCCAACCTTTTTTCTGCTTTTTTAATATCCTGAAATACTTTATTTTTTAATCCTTGACAGCACAATTTTTTGAGAAAACTTTCAGGATTTTCTCCATTTTCTATATCAGGATAATCAGGAAGATAAAACTTATCAAAATCGAGTTCAACATTACATCTTTCAGCAATTTTTACTGTATTCTCATAAGCAGTTTTAATATCAGGAAATAATGCTTCCATTTCTTCAGGTGTTTTAAAATAAAATTCCTTTCCTTCAAAGGTCATTCTATTTTTATCATCTATTGTTGTTCCTGTCTGCAGTGCCAGCAGAACATCCTGAAGATCTGCATCTGATTTATTTAAATAATGTGCATCATTGGTAATTACAAGAGGAAGATCAAGCTCCTGAGAAATCTTTATAATTCCTGAAGCAGCTTCTTTTTCAGACTGAAGATTGTGATCCTGAAGTTCAAGAAAAAAATTATCCCTGCCAAAAATCTGTCTGTATTCTGCTGCAGCATTTTTAGCTGCTTTATATCGACCTTTTAAAATAAGCTGAGAAATCTCTCCTTGAATACACGCAGATAGACATATGAGACCATCACTATATTCTGCCAGCAGTTCTTTGTCCACCCGCGGCTTATAATAAAAACCTTCCAGCCATGCTTTGGAAACCAGCTGAATAAGATTATGGTATCCTATGTTATTTTCAGTCAGTACAATCAGGTGATACCGTTCTCTAGATTTTTCAAATCTGGAACCTGTGGTCAGATAAAGCTCACACCCTAGAATTGGCTTAATATTCTCACTTTTTGCATGTCTATAAAATTCTATCATACCATAAAGAACTCCATGGTCTGTCATAGCAACTGCAGGCATATTATTTTCTTTTGCCTTTTTAACCATATCTTCAATCCTAAGAGCACCATCCAGCAGGCTGTAAGCGGTATGGTTATGAAGGTGTACAAATTTAGACATTTTATCATTCTCCTATTAACAAAATCGAAAATATAATTTAGATAGAGTTTCCCCAAAATTATTTTTAGAGTTGCAAAATGGGAAAAGTCTTTATATAATTTAGTAGGAGTTTCTCCAAAATTTATTTTCAAGCTGCAAAAAGGGGCTTTAGTCATCAACGAAATTTTTAGATTTATCTAAAACACAATTCGGGTGTGAAATAGGGCACACTAATCAATGAGTCCTCCTGACTCATGATTAGCTCACTCCATCCTGTAGTTCAACCCTATTTCTTCCTTAATTTCGTTAAGATTCATTGACTAAAAATTTCAATATTCCTGCATCTCCCTTTTTTGCAGCAGTATATAAAAAATGGGGAAAATCCAGATAATTTAGGTGTTGTAAAAAGTTGAGTTTTTTAGTATAATATAATCAAATGTAAATTAGGAGGTGCAACATTGAAAAAAGAAGTTGAAAAATATATCGATAAAATCAGACCCAGCCTTCAGGCTGATGGTGGTGATGTTGAGCTGGTAGAAGTCACTGAAGACGGAATTGTAAAAGTTAAATTACTTGGAGCCTGCAGTGGTTGTCCAATGTCAACACTGACCATAAAAAATGGTATTGAACGTACACTGAAAAATAACATTGACGGTGTAAAAGAAGTACGTCCTGTATAACCTGTATAAAATGTATCTTATTAAAAGCACCCAGACACTGGGTGCTTTTTTTCTGCCTGACTTTTAATCCTCTTTTTCTGAACTATCCTCGGCTTCATTATTCTGCGGTATACCAATTTCTATATCTGAAAATATAATTTTCTGAAGATCATTTAACATAACACTTAATTTATATTCTGCCTCCAGATATTTTTTAACATTGTTATTAATTTCAATAAAATTATTAAGATTATTGAGCTTTTCTTTTTCTTCTTCACTTATTTCCTGCCCGGAAAGCTGTTTTGTCTGCAGCTCCATCATTAAATTCTGATAGTCTAAAAGCATTTCTCTTGAGCCTTTTTTTCCCATAACTTTTTTTCTTAATTCAGTGTATTCCTGATATTCATCAGAATCTTTTATTTTTCTTTCCAGCCTTCTTGCAATATCATACACAGACATTAAGATCCCTCCTTTAGAATTTTTATTTCAGAATTTATATCTTTATTAATATCTATTATACCAAAGGTATAGTTTTTCTCAAATCTTTTATCTGTTGGAGAACCTGGATTAAAAAATAATTTTTTGTTAATATATTGATTTAACGGTCTGTGTGTGTGGCCAAAAATTATAATATCACAGTCCGGAAAACTGTAATCCAGAGAATTAATTAAATCTCCAGCCCTGAATTGATGGCCGTGAGTCAGCCCAATTTTCCTATCATTTATTTCAAATGTTATTTTTTTAGAAAGCTTATTTTTTATTAAATAATTATCCATATTGCCATAAACAGCGCGAACAGGTTTAATATTTTTTAGTTCATCCAATACTTTTTCTGACACATGATCACCAGCATGTATTATTAAATCTACGTTTTTTAATTCTTCCAGCAGTTTTGGAGGGAGTTTTTGCCCCCCCATAGATATATGTGTATCTGAAATTACACCCAGTTTCATTAATAAATATTCCTCCTCTATCTGCTAAAAAAAAGTTTGCCCAGCCAGGGATGTTTAATATTCACTGCATCATAAGGGCATAATTCCTGACAGCAAAAGCAGCGAATACATAGATCTAAATCAACTTTTGGAAAGCTGTCAACCATCTCTATTGCTTCAGGAGGACAGTTTTCCGCACAGGTTCTGCAGCTTACACATTTATTTTTATCAAAAACCGGTTTGGGCCGCAGAAATTTTTCCAGAAGTTCTGCTAAAAAATTAGGCATTTTATCCTTTAGAAGATTTGAATTCCCTTCTATAGAAGGAATTTTTGCATCTTTATAGCTGTCAAGCTGATCACCCACTATTTGATAATTATCTTCAGCAATTAAACCATCTTCACGAGAGATTTTAATAAGTGGAACTTCCTCTAGTGGATTAATGCCTAAAATTTCTACTGCCACCCTATCCAGATAAAAAGGGGATTCTGAAGCAAGCAGATATTTAAAATTTCTTGGTTCTCCAGAAGAAGGTCCATCTCCTTCCATTCCTATTATTCCATCCATAATTGTTAATCCTGGTTTAACAAGTAAGGCAAGATCATTTAACATACGCGAAAAATCATCCACATTTGGCATTTTAAGATGATATTCTGCTTTTAAAACACCCGGTATACATCCAAATAAATTTTTTACAGCTCCTGTATACATAGTTAATCCATGTGTTTTTAATTTAGGTAGATTTATAATAAAATCTGCATTTAAAACATATTCTCCAAGAACAAAAGACTTGATTATTTTCCCATCTTTAAATTCCACTGTTTTTTCTTCCGTATTATAATTGAGTTCAAAACCTTCCTCAGCTGCCATTTCATAAATACCGCTTTTTTTATAGGCTCTTTTTAGTAAATTTTCATTAAAAGGTCCTCCAGGACTATCACCAATAACTACCTCTGCTCCCAGAGATTTTACTTTTATTCCTACAGCTCGCAGAATCTCCGGATGTGTAGTTACAGCCTGATCAGGATCTTTTCCCATTAAAAGATTTGTTTTTAACAAAACCCTTTTACCTTTTTTAATATATTGCTCCCATCCACCAAGATTATCGATTAGAATATCCAGTGAATTTTTTATTTTTTCTCTATTATATGAATCACATTTTTTTAAAGACACTTTTATCATTTTATTTTACCTGCCTTTATTTTACCTAAAATTAATTATAATTTTATACACTTCATCAACTATTATACAGCTCACACAGGAGAACATTTCAAAAAAAGCCGGCACTACTAGTGCCGACTTTTATTGTTTTTAAGATGCTTTATCAGTATTTTCCTTATTTTTCTTTTCTTTTTTTTCAGATTTTTTATTTTCCTGATTTACATAAAAATTAGAACCTTTAAAAATAATGCCGGGAGCACCTATAATGCGTTTTACTTTACCTCCACACTCCGGACATTCTTCCAGAGGCTCATCCTTAATATTTTGAAATTTTTCAAACCTTCCACAGCTTTTACATTCATATAAATATGTCGGCATTTTTATTCCTCCCTATTGTGTTATTTATATTTACTTATTTATTTTTTAGACCCTGTTCAGCAGAATTTTTTACCTGTCTTATTATAATGGGAAATATTATTCATGTTCAGCATTTAATAATCCCCAGTAATTATAAAGCTGAATAAAAATGAACAGGGCTGTTATCAGCCATTTTTTTGTATAAATAAAATAGCCACCACCTATTACTGTCGAAATTAATATTGATATCAAAACAAATTTTTTGTTCAATTTAATTTTCAAAAGCTGCCATGGTATTAATCCAAACCCTATAAATATACCTGAATCAACCTGATAAAAAAGGCCTGCAGCCCCAACTAATACAAAAAGAATCAGAAAAAAGATATTCATATTTACTCCTCCTATTTTGTGGAGCATTTTTTAACTATACTATAATATATCACAAATCACCCTTAATGAGCAAGGAAACAATTTAAAGAAGTTTTTCATATTTAAGCATAAAACTTAATATTTTATAAGAGGCAGTTTTCTTATGTAAATTTTTTTAATAATGCAACAGACTCAACGTGATATGTCTGTGGAAACATATCAACTGGCTGTATAACTTCAACCTTATAATCACTTTTTAAGTTTTTTAAATCCCTTGCCTGTGTGGCTGGATTACAGGAAACATATATAACCTTCTCTATACCACTTTCTTTTACCATTTCAACTGTTCTATCTTCCAGACCTTTTCTGGGGGGATCAAAAACCAGCAGATCTATCTTATTATCCTTTAATAATTTTCCCAGTTCTTTTTCTACTTCACCTTCAATAAATTCAATATTATCCAGAGAATTCAAATGTATATTTACTTTCCCATCTTTAACTGCAGATGCAGAATTTTCTATACAATATATTTTTTCTATATTATTTTTTTCTTTTTTCATTTTCTGAGCCAGGTAAACAGCAATACTTCCTGTGCCAGAAAAGGCATCTACTATTTTTTCGCCTCCATTAAATTCAGCCATTGAAAAAATCTGCTTATATAATTTTTCTGCCTGAAGTGTATTAACCTGGAAAAAAGATGATGGAGAAATAACAAACTCTGCTTTCCCAATATATTCTTTTATCTTATTTTCTCCAAATAGATTTATATTTCTGCTGCCCATAATTCTATTTGTATTTTTTATATTTATATTCTGAGTTACGCCTTTTAGTTCTGGAATTCTGTCAAAAATTCTTTTGGCTATATTTTTAGAATTTGGAAATTCAAGTTCTGATGTTACAAAAGTAAGCAGAGCTTGGTTTGTACATACTCCAGCTCTAATTATTAAATGCCTCAGCAAACCAACACCTTTCTTCTCGTCATAAACTGATAGTTCTTCCTTGTTCAGCACTTCAAGGGTTTCTCGCAGAATTCTATTTATAAGTGGGTGCTGGATCAAACAGTTATTATATGGAACTATAGAATGAGATGCTCTCTGATAAAATCCAGCCACTATTTCCTCACCAACTTCTGTGAGTGGAAATTGAGCTTTATTTCTGTAGCGAAATGGAGGCTGATAGGGAATTATTTCTTTTAAAGGAATATTATCAAGTTCTCCGATTCTTGCCATTAAATCATAAATCATATTTTTCTTGAATTCCAGCTGTTTTTTATAATTTATATGCTGAATCTGACAGCCCCCACATATATCAAAAACCGGACACGGAGGTTCTATTCTATCTGGAGAAGATTCAATTAGCTCTATTAATTCACCCTGTGCAAAATTCTTTTTTTTGTATGTTATTTTAATTTTTACATAATCACCAGGAAGAGTTAGGGGTACAAAAACTACCAGATTATCCTCTATTCTTCCTACACCATCTCCACCATTGGCAAGATCTTCAATTTTTACTCTATATATATCATTTTTTTTAACCATTTTAGCAGCCCCCTGTAAATCTTATAAGACAATTTTATCAATTAAAACTTAAAATGCAAATATATTTACTAAAAGACTTTCCCCATTTTTTTATATACTGCTGCAAAAAGGGGAGATGCAGGAATATTGAAATTTTTAGTCAATGAATCTTAACGAAATGAAGGAAGAAATAGGGTTGAACTGCAGGATGGAGTGAGCTAATCATGAGTCAGGAGGACTCATTGATTAGTGTGCCCTATTTCACACCCGAATTGAGTTTTAGATAAATCTAAAAATTTCGTTGATGACTAAAACCCCCTTTTTGCAGCTTGAAAATAAATTTTGGGGAAACTCCTATTATTTACTGTTTTTGACAGCCCACATCTTCTGTGGTAGAATTACTTGACAGTATTTATTAATATTTTGCCAGTATAATTTTAAATGGAGGCTAAAATCTTGGATTTTCAACTGATTATTGGACAGATAGTCTCACTGTTTATTCTTATTTTTATCGGTTATTATTTGAGAAAAATCAATTATCTTAATGAAAATAATATGGCAGCAATTTCTAAGCTGCTGATGAATCTTATTTTACCGGCAATGATTATATCATCACTGCAGATGGAATTGAATAAAAACTTGATATCTAATATGAAAACTATTTTAATATACTGGTTTATTTTCTATATTTTTCTTATTATTACAGCAAATTTAATCACCAAACTTTTCTCACTACCTAAAAGTAAAAAAATAATAGTAAAATTTTTACTAATTTTTGGTAATATAGGTTATATGGGGATACCGGTAGCAGATGCACTGCTTCCCGAAAATGGCCTGGCATATGCTGCCCTTGGTCTAATTCCATTTAATATAATTGTATGGACTTATGGGATCAGACTTTTTATAAATGACAGTGATGAGCTGGATTTTAATTTTAAAAGCATGTTTAACAATGGATTAATAGCAATATTTATAGGACTATTTTTAATGATTACTGGCCTTAAACTTCCCCTTCCTCTAGAGTCTGCAGTTGATATGCTGGGAAATGCTACTTTCCCACTTTCTATGCTTGTTATTGGCAGCAGTCTGGAAAAAATACAGTTGAGGGGAATTTTTACTGATATTAATTTAATAGTATTTTCTATCATTAAATTACTGATAATTCCGGCAGCAGCTTTTTTGGTGCTTTTTTATTTTGAAGTAGACAATCAAGTTAGAACTATTTTAACCTTACAGATGGGTATGCCGGCCGCATCCTATGGAGTTATATTTGCGGAAATATATAATGGCGACTACACCTATGCAGCAAAAAGTTTATTTGTTTCTACACTTTTTTCAGCATTAACAATACCTGTAATATCTTATTTTATCATTTAATTAATTTTAACAGCATATAATCTATAAGACAGAGGAGGTCTACAGAAAATGCAGCAGAAAGGTTCAGAAAAACTGGGAACTGAAAAAATAATACCGCTTTTATTGAGGTTGTCTGTACCATCAATAATTGCTATGGCCATTCAGGCCCTCTACAATGTAGTTGACAGCATTTATGTTGGCAGACTCAGTACTGAAGCTCTTTCGGCATTGTCACTTGCTTTCCCAATTCAAATTATCTTAATAGGTATTGGAGTTGGAACAGGTGTAGGTGCAAGTTCTCTTATTTCAAGAAGACTTGGGGAAAATAACAAAAAAGCGGCTGCAAATGCGGCAGAACACAGCATCATGATTACCCTAGTATATGGAATAACAGTAGCTGTAATTGGATTTTTTTATGCTGATAAAATCCTGCGTCTCTTTACAAATGATAAGCTTCTCATCCAAATGGGAGGTGAATATATCAGCATAATTTTAATGGGATCAATCGCCATGTTTTTCCCCATAATCACAAACAATATTCTCCGCGGTGAAGGTAATACATTTACACCAATGATTGCAATGCTTATCGGATCTGTAATAAATATTATCCTGGATCCTTTTTTGATTTATGGATGGTGGATCTTCCCTCGTTTGGAAGTTACCGGTGCCGCAGCTGCTACTGTTTTTTCCAGAGCAGTAAGTGGAATATTCCTTTTCTTTATTTTTTTCGATGAGCGCAATGAACTTCAAATAAAGCTTAGAGATTTTTCTTTCAGATTTCAGATAATAAAAGAAATTTACAAGGTAGGTTTCCCGGCAATGGTAATGCAGTTTTTGGCCAGTTTTATGCTGGGTGGTATGAATAAAATCCTGGCTGGTTTTGGCAGTACAGCTATTGCTGCCGCAGGTATTTATTTTAGACTTCAGTCATTTGTCTTTATGCCTGTTTTTGGACTCAATCAGGGATATATGCCTATTATGGGATATAACTATGGGCATAATAATCCAGCAAGAATGAAAAAAGTATTTAAATCAGCATTAATGATTGCTTTTACCTTTACTTTTATAGGATTTATCATCTTCCAGACTGTTCCAGAATTTTTGATTAAATTGTTTAACAGTGATCCAGAACTCATAGATATTGGAACAAATGCACTCAAAAAAATAAGCACAGCTTTTCCAATTATAGGTCCGGCAATAATTGTCTCAACTACTTTTCAGGCACTGGGAAACGGATTACCAAGTTTATTCTTTTCTTTCTTGAGACAAATAATAGTTCTGCTTCCTTTAATGTATATTTTAGGAAGGACTGTTGGTCTGGAATATCTTTGGTTTGCCTTTCCTATTTCAGAAGTTATAAGTGGTATACCGGCAGCACTCTGGTTAAAATTTAAACTTAATAAAATATTTTTCCAGATGAAAAATAAAGGCAGTTGATATTTTCAATCAGACTGCCTTTAATATTATCTTCAATCATCTAAGGACATTACGATTTTCTTAGCTTTATCACTGATAACATAATAATTTCTTTCCAAACCATTTCTTTTGCTCGAAAGTATACCTGCATCTCTTAATTTTGCTAGATGCTGTGACAGAGTTGACTGAGGTATATCCAGACACTGCTGCATCTTCGAAACATTACATCCTTCAACATCCAGCAGCCCTCTTACAATACAGAGCCTCACCGGATGTGCAAGCGCCTTTAAAATTTCAGCTTCTGACTCAAAATTAGAAAAATTATCTTCCAATAAATTTCCCGTTTCTGAATCTGTAAAAAAGGGCATTTTATTTCCTCCCAGCCTTTAATATTATTGTATTCAAATAATACGATATATAGAATAGAATGTCAAGCTTTATACTCTGTTTTTTAAGATATCAATAAAGTTTTTACTTATTTCTGCTGTTATTCCCCATATTATTCTATCTTCATACCTGTAAAAATAAACTGTATAGCTGCTTCTGCGGTGGTTGTACTCCTCTCCCCCTGGAATTAAATGATAGGGGAAATTATTATCCATTTCACTTTTCAGCTCTGCTCTGTATTCTTCTGGCTTATGGATCATAAGATAATCAACAGGAACTTTAAATATTTCTTTTACTTCATTTTTGTTAACTTCAATCCCATATAAATTATCAATATCAATTTGAGCAACAAACGCATATATTATAAAATTAAATGGGGTAATTAAATAATCTATTTCTCCCAGAACATCTATTTTTTCTTCAGCAATGTTTAATTCTTCTGAACACTCTCTTACAGCACCCTGACAGAATGTTTCTCCTCTTTCCACACGTCCGCCAGGAAAAGATATTTCTCCCGGCTGTGTGGAAAGATGATCTGCTCTCACCTCATACAGAATATAAGTTTTATTATTTATCTCAATCACTGGTATTAATACAGAATAATATCTTTCTATCCTCATCGGTCCTGGAATTCTGTTTTTTATTTTATTTTTTATTTTATCAATTTTCATTTCACCTCATCCTTATTTTGAACCCGCCTTTTCTGCGGCGGGTTCAATTGGTACTTATTTTATTCAGCAACTTTTTTCCTCAACATCTGATTTACCAGTCCAGGATTGGCTTTTCCTTTTGTCTCTTTCATTACCTGACCAACCAGAAATCCAATAGCCCTATCTTTTCCGTTCTTTATATCTTCCACTGCTGATGGATTATCTGCTATTATTTTATCAACGATTTTTTCTAGTTCATCCTCATCACTTATCTGCTTCAGTCCTTCTTCTTCAACAATTTTTTCAGCACTTTCTCCACTGCTGTACATCTTTTCAAATACTTTTTTAGCTATTTTCCCACTTATTACTCCTTCATCAATTAGTCCAAGCATTTCAGCAAAGTTTTTAGCCGAAATCCCAGTCTCATCTACACAGTCATTATTTTCATTAAGCAGGCGGAGAAACTCACCCATCATCCAGTTGCTGATTGTTTTAGCATCAGAGTAAGATTTTAAAGTTTCTTCGAAAAGTTCAGCCATTGCTCTATCTCCTATTAATACACCTGCATCATATTCCGGCAGTCCTAATTCAGAAACAAATCTTTTGTATTTTTCACGCGGGAGTTCCGGTATTTTTTTGCTCATTTCTTTTTTCCAGCCCTCATCTATTTCTAGAGGTACCAAATCCGGTTCAGGAAAATATCTGTAATCATGAGCTTCTTCTTTACCGCGCATAGATATTGTTTTATTTAAAGATTCATCCCAAGTTCTTGTTTCCTGAATAATCTCTCCTCCCTCTTCCAGTATCTGCTGCTGTCTTTTTATTTCATATTCCAATCCTTTTTCTACTGCACTAAAAGAGTTCATGTTTTTAAGTTCAGCTTTTGTACCAAATTCTTTTTGTCCTGCAGGGCGCAGAGAAATATTGGCATCACAGCGCAGAGAACCTTCTTCCATATTACAATCTGATATATCAAGATATTCCATAATAAGTTTCAGCTGTGTTAGATAAGCTTTAGCCTGAGCTGGAGTTCTTATATCCGGCTCACTAACTATTTCTATCAGCGGAACTCCGGTTCTATTATAATCTATTAGACTTCCTTCAGATTTATCAATACTACCTTCGTGAATTAATTTTCCGGCATCTTCTTCTAAATGAACTCTGGTAACACCTATGTTAAAAACTCCTTTATCTGTCTCAACTTCAATATTTCCATGTTCTGCAATTGGAAGATCAAACTGTGAAATCTGATAGGCTTTCGGCAGATCAGGATAAAAATAATTTTTTCTGTCAAATTTAGAATACTCTGCAATTCTGCAGTTTAAGGCAAGTCCTGCCATAATTGCATAATCCACTGCTTTTTTATTTAAAACCGGCAGTGTTCCTGGTAGACCCAAGCAGACAGGACAAGTATTTTCGTTTGGTTCTTTTCCAAATTCTGTACTGCAGCCGCAGAAAATTTTAGATTCTGTAGCCAGCTGTACATGGACTTCAAGTCCAATTACTGTTTCATATTTAGTAGCCATTTTTTCACCTCTCTCAATGATTTATAATTCTGCTCTTCTATCTTTAATATTCAGCAGTTTTTCTAGGGTATATGCTGCCTGTATAATTTTACCTTCACCAAAATGTGGTCCAATCAACTGCAGTCCAATTGGCATATTACTGGAGTCAAAACCACAGGGAACAGACATTGCAGGGACACCGGCTATATTTACTGGTACTGTAAAAATATCTGAATGATACATTGTTAAAGGATCACTTTTTGAGTCCAGTTCAATAGCTGTTGAAGGCGCAGTTGGAGTTATGATTAGGTCAAAATCATTAAAGATTCGGTCAAAATCATCCTTGATTAGAGTTCTAACCTTCTGTGCCTTAAGGTAATAAGCATCATAATATCCTGAACTTAATACATAAGTTCCAATCACAATTCTTCTTTTAACTTCATCACCAAAACCTTCATATCTGGTGTTTGTAAACATTTCTTCCACATCTGAAGCATGCTCACTGCGCAGACCATAACGCACTCCATCATACCGGGCCAGATTGGAACTTGCCTCAGCTGGAGCAATTACATAATAAGCTGCAAGAGCATAGGATGCATCTGTCATATGTACTGTTTCTACTTCTGCACCTGCTTTTTTTAGCTTTTCTACTGCTGACATTACACTGTTTTTAACTTCCTGATCAAAATCTAAGTTAAAATATTCTTCGGGAATACCTATTTTCATGCCGCTGACATCTTCTTTTAAGTATTCTGTATAATCTTCTTTTTTTCTCTCAACTGAAGTGGTATCTTTTGGATCATGACCTGCAATTACATTCATCATAACGGCACTATCTTCCACATCTTTGGTAAGAGGGCCTATCTGATCTAAAGAAGATGCAAAAGCAACCAGACCATAGCGGGATACCAGTCCATAGGTAGGTTTTAGTCCAACCACACCACAGTATGAAGCCGGCTGTCTAATTGACCCACCTGTATCAGAACCAAGAGCAGCTGCACATTCTCCGGCTGCCACAGCTGCTGCTGAACCACCACTAGATCCTCCTGGTGCACGATTTAAATTCCAGGGATTGTGGGTATTAAAAAAAGCTGAATTTTCTGTGGTTGAACCCATGGCAAATTCATCCATATTGGTTTTACCTAAAATTAATGCTCCAGCATCATTTAGATTTTCAACTACTGCAGCATTATAAGGTGGTTTATAATTTTCCAGTATTTTGGATGCACAGCTGGTTTTTATTCCATCAGTTGACATATTATCTTTTACTGCTATTGGAATTCCAGCCAGCAGGCCATCCTTATTTTCTTCATAGTTATTTAGCTGACGATTAACCAGCTTATCAATAACAGTAATATATGATTTGACTTTATCTTCAACGTCATTAATTCTATCTAAAAAAGCATTTTTTATCTCTGCTGCAGTCAATTCTCCATCAGAAAGTTTATCCTTTAATTCATGGATCGTTAGATCATAAATGTTCATTTTATTAATTACCTCTCTTTCTGCCTATATTTAGTCTGACATTATTTTGGGTGCTCTAAACTGACCATCTTTTTGATCAGGTGCATTTGCAAGTGATCTTTCTCGTGGAAGTGATTTTTCCACCTTATCCTCACGCAGAACATTTTTCATTGGTACTGTATAAGCTGTCGGCACAACACCATCTGTATTCAGTTCATTCAGCTTATCTACATAATTTAATATTTCACCAATCTGTTCTGTGTATTTTTCTTTTTCTTCTTTATTAAGTTTAAGCTTTGCTAAAGCAGCTGCGTGTTCCACATCTTTTCTTTTAATCATTAAATTTCCTCCTCACATATATAATTCATTTAATTTTTAGTATAAAATATCAGTTTCTTATCCTATCTTAGTGTTTTTAATCGGACATTTCTTCAATCATATTTTTAAATTCATCTTCATCTAATACTTTAACTCCAAGTTCTTTTGCTTTATCATACTTAGAACCTGGATTTTTGCCAGCAACAAGATAATCAGTTTTACTGCTGACTGAAGAAGAAGCTCTACCTCCAGCTTTTTCTACTATATCTTCTACTTCTGAGCGAGTAAAAGCGTCCAGTGTACCTGTAAAAACAAATTTTAAACCTTCCAGATAAGAATCCTTATTATTATTATTTTCTTTTTTTAACCTTACTCCTGCCTGTTTAAGTCTTGTTATCAGATCTTTATTATGTCTTTCCGAAAAAAATGAAACTATACTCTTGGCAATAACAGGACCAATCTCATCAATCCTGACAAGTTCTTCCTCTCCAGCATCTGCCAGCTGGTCAATTGAATCATAATTTTTATCCAGCACACGAGCTGCACCAAGACCTACGTGTCTTATTCCCAGTGCAAAAAGCACCCTAAAAAATTCTCGTTCCCGGCTTTTTTCTATTGAATCTATCACATTTTGCGCTGATTTCTCGCCCATCCTCTCCAGTGGAATAAGGTGTTCTTTTTTGAGAAAATATAAATCAGCATAATCTTCAATAAGATTATTTTCCAACAGCTGGTCAACCAGTACTGGCCCGATTCCTTCAATATCCATAGCATCTCTGGAAACAAAATGAAGTATACTTTCTTTTCTCTGGGCCGGACAGGTAATATTAGTACATCTTGTAACTGCTTCACCTTCTTCTCGGATAACCTTACTGCCACAAACAGGACATGAATCAGGCATTTTAAATTCTTTTTCACTGCCGTCTCTTTTTTCTTCAATAACTTTTACCACTTCCGGTATAATATCACCAGCTTTATGCACTAAAACATGATCTCCAATTTTTATATTTTTTCTTTTGATTTCATCTTCATTATGAAGTGTAGCCCTGCTGACAGTGGAACCTGCCAGCTGTACCGGTTCCAGAACAGCTGTAGGTGTAAGTGCTCCTGTTCTTCCAACTGAAATTTCTATATCTTTAATAACTGTGGTCTTTTGCTGAGCTGGAAACTTATATGCTGCTGCCCAGCGTGGACTTTTAGCTGTTGAGCCAAGTTTTTCCCTCTGAGATAAATTATTTATTTTGACTACAAGTCCATCTATCTCAAAATCAAGCTCTTCTCTTTTATCCTCCCACTTTTTACATATAGCAATTACTTTATCAATATTTTCTGCTTTCTGATACCAGTTTACTCTAAACCCAATTTTTTTTAGATATTCCAGACTTTCAGTATGTGTTTTAAATTCTTTTTCGGAATGATCAATTAAGTCATATATTAAAATAGATAAATTTCTTTCTGCTGCAATTCGTGGATCCAGCTGTCTTATACTTCCAGCTGCTGCATTGCGGGGATTGGCAAAAAGAGGTTCGCCATTTTTTAGCCTTTTTTCATTGATCTTCTCAAATTCTGTTTTGCTTAAAAATACTTCTCCTCTAATTTCAATATGGGCCCTATCGTTTATTTTTAATGGCAGAGACCTAATTGTACGGAAATTTTCTGTTACATCTTCACCAACAACTCCATTACCTCTTGTTGCTCCAAGAACAAAACTGCCGTCTTCATAGGTTAATATTGCCGATAAACCATCAATTTTGTGTTCAACAACATATGAAAAATTATCTTTAATTGTCTTTCTTACACGAGAATCAAAATCACGCAGTTCTCCCTCATTAAACGTATTAGCAAGGCTCAGCATCTGTCTTGAATGTTCAACTTTTTTAAATTCACCTACCGGCTCTCCACCCACTCTCTGTGTGGGAGAATCTTCAGTAATAAGTTCAGGAAATTTTTCCTCCAATTTAATAAGGTCACTCATAAGCTGATCAAACTCAGCATCAGAAATTGACGGATCATCCAGAACATAATATCTATACTCATGATCTCTTATTTTCTCTCTTAAAGCATTTATTTTTTTTTCAGCTTCTTCTCTGCTTAATTCCTGCATATAATCACCTACCTATACTTTCTGAATTGGAGCATATTCTGCGAGAAGAGTCCTTATTCCACCATTATGAAAACTTATTTTTAATTCTGTCCCTTTATTCTCTTTGATAGAAATGACAATACCAATTCCCCAGCGTGGATGTACAATTTTCTGGCCTATTACATATTCTGCAGGAGGATTTTTAGCGGTATAGTTTTCTTTTTTATCTTCTATATCTGTTTTTTGATCTTCTCCTGTTTTTAATAGTTCAGAAGGTATTTCTGCAAGGAATTGAGATGGTGGATTCATTTCTCTTTCTCCAAAGCGAAGCCGCAATTTTGCTCTGCTCAGATAAAGTTTGTCTTCAGCTCTTGTCATACCAACATAACATAATCTCCGTTCTTCTTCCAGACCATCACGTTCATAAAGTGAATTGGAATGAGGGAAAATACCATCTTCCATACCAACTAAAAAGACAACAGGAAATTCCAGACCTTTAGCAGAATGTATGGTCATCAATGTTAATGTACTTTTCTCATCTTCCATAGAATCCACATCTGACATAAGTGTCACTTCTTCCAGAAAACCACCCAGATTATTATCAGAACTCTGCTTCATGTATTCATCAATTACTGAAAATAGTTCTTCTATATTTTCCAGACGCGATTCTGCATCTGCAGTATTTTCTTCCTGCAAATTTTTTCTGTATCCACTTCTATCAAGCACTTTATCCACCAGCATTGAAAGTGCCATCTTATCCTGTTTTTTACGGAGTTCTTCCATTAATTCAAAAAAAGTTTTTATCCTTTTTAAGTACACTCCTGTAAGTGCTGTTATATTATCTGCCTGTAGTCCTGCTTCGTAAAGGCTAATATTTTCTTTTTCTGCATAATCACGCAGCTTAGAAACTGTTCCTTCACCAATTCCCCTTCTGGGCCTGTTGATAATCCTGAGCAGATTAATATTATCAGAAGGATTATATATAACTCTCAAATAAGCCATTAAATCTTTTATTTCCATTCTTTCATAAAAGCGAACTCCTCCAACTATCTGATAGGGAATTCCATATTTCATAAGCATATCTTCAAATGGTCTGGACTGAGAATTTGTCCTGTAAAGCACTGCTATATCATTGTAATTATAACTGCCTTCTTTTTTTAATTCTTCTACCTTTTTGCAGATAAAATCTGCTTCATCTTTTTCGTTTTCTGCTTCATAAAGTTCCAGTTTTGACCCCTCACCTCTGTCTGTCCACAGATTTTTCTCTTTTCGAGAAAGATTGTTTTTTATTACAGATTGAGCGGCCTTTAATATGTTTTCTTTGGAGCGGTAATTTTGCTCTAATTTTATTACCTCTGCCTCAGGATAATCAACTTCAAAATTTAAAATATTTCTTATATCTGCACCTCTAAAACCATAAATACCCTGATCCGGATCTCCAACAACACATATATTTTTATATTTATCTGATAGGAGTTTTACCAGTTCATATTGAGCTGTATTAACATCTTGATACTCATCAACAAGAATATATTTAAACCTCTGCTGATAATATTCCAGAACTGCCGGATAATTTTCGAATAATTTTACTGTAAGCATAATTAAATCATCAAAGTCTACTGCATTATTATTTTTTAATCTTTTTTGATATTCTTTATAAATATCTGCTGAAAGTTTAGCAAAAAAACTATCAGCAGTTAAAAGTGCTTTTTCCGGACTTTTTAATTCATTTTTGGAACCGCTTATATTATTTAAAACCGCTGCTGGTTTTGTCTTCTTTGTATCTAAATTTTTATCTTTTATTATCTCTTTTAAAAGCTTTTTTTGATCAAGTGTATCAAAAATAACAAAGTTGTTTTTATAACCCAGTTTTTCCGCTTCTCTGCGCAGTATTTGCACACAAAAGGAATGAAATGTACTGACAAGAAGTCTTTTATTTTTCTGACCCACAATTTTTTTAACTCTTTCTTTCATCTCATCTGCAGCTTTATTTGTAAAAGTTACTGCAAGAATATTTTCTGCAGGTACCCTGTATTTATCAATCAAATAGGCAATTCTATGTGTCAGAACTCGTGTTTTTCCACTACCTGCACCTGCAAGAATAAGTAGAGGACCATCTTTATATTTAACTGCTCTTTTTTGTTCTTTATTTAAACCAGCAAGTATATCATTATCTTCCATATAACCACTCCTTAAATTCTGAATTAACATCTATATTATATAATAACTCATTGACAAACACTTTCGCAAAGTTTTTTTGAAAAAAAACAAGATGACTCCTGCAGCTGCAGTCTCCTGCACCAAATGTGGGCACAACTATTCTGCCATTATTATTAATCATTAAATCAGTTAAAAAACACTCCCCCTTTTTAGGCAGCTCAAAAGCAAAATCATCTATCAGTTCTGCTTCTCCCAGCAGATAATCAATATGCCAGTGATATTTCTTCTCCTCAGAATAATGTCTTCTAACTCTAGCCGGTAAGTTTCTCTGTGCTGATCCAGCATAAAAATAATATCCTTGTGGAAATTCACATTCTCCTAAGGCTCCAATTTTGATGATCTTATTTTGAGATAAATATATTTTGAGAAGATAAACACCTTTTTTAATTTCTTTCTGCATATATATTCCTTTCTACAGTGTAAATAATTAAAATATTTCCTGATAAATACCCATATTTTTTCTAAAAATTGCTCCAACATTTATTATTCTTGATAAAGTGGTGAGAATCCTTTATTTATAAGCAAAAAGAAAAATGCCTAAAAACGGCATTTTGTTAAAGTTGTATTATATTTATTTTAATTTCAGATTTGATCTTTCAGCAAAATTTTCTATTAACTTTCTGGCAGCTTTTGGATTTATCATACTTCCAGGGCCACCTATACATCTATCTTTACAGGCCATTCCTTCAAGAAAGTCAAAATTACTTTTTCCTGCCTTTAAATTAGTCAATTTTTTTATACATTTTGCCAGGCCTTCAGCATTATCAGCTTTTATTTTTCCTTCAGATAATTCTTCTATTACACCTTTCAAACCCCCAGAATAAGCAAATTGTCTGCCGAATTTTGAAGCATCTCTAATTTCTCTTCTTTCAATGACTTTTTCAAGATTAATCTCAAATCCAGTAATAAGAGCTATGAGTTCTTCAAATGTAAGCACATAATCTACCACTTCACTATCTGCTGCCTCCTCTTTTTTAGCAGTACAGGGTCCAATAAATACAGTATTTATGTCTGAATTATATCTCTTTAATTTTTCTGCAGTTGTTAACATTGGTGAATCAGTATGTGAGAGATTATCTTTTAGATCAGGAAAGTCATTTACTATCATCTTCTTAAAAGCAGGACAGCAGGAACTAAGCAATATTCTATCATTTTCTAAACTCTCTATAGCTTCTCTGCTTTCTTCTAATGCAACTCTATCTGCTCCTTCTGCAACCTCAATAACTTCATCAAAGCCTATTTCTAATAAAACATATTTTACTGTTTCAGGGCTTACTTTAAATCCAAATTGTCCTACAAAAGAAGGTGCAATTAAAGCAGCAGTTTTTTCATCTTTTTTTAATATTTTATCGGTAACCTGCACAATACTTGACTTATCAGCGATTGCTCCAAATGGACATGCTACTATACATCTTCCACAGACTACACATTTTTCTTTATTAATTCTCGCCTGTCTTTTAGCATCAGATTTTATGGCATCTACCTCACAGACTCTGACACATGGTCTGCTGTTTTCTAATATTGCTCCATAAGGGCATTCTCTTGCACATTTTCCACATTCCAGACATTTGTTCTGATCAATAAATGCTTTGTTCTGGATAATTACAATTGCATCTGCTGGACAGGAGTTAAGACATTTATGAGCCACACAGTTTCTACAGGCATCAGTTACTATATATTTATCAATGGGACAGCTGTCACATGCCTGTTCAATAACTTCAACAATATTATTTATATTATCAGCCTTATAGAGATCTGAAGCTAACTCATGTAACTCTATATTTTTATTATTTAAAGTACTATATCCAAGAGCCATTTTTATTCTCTCTGAAAAAATCGCCCTCTCTTTAAATTCACAGCATCTGTATCTTGGTGTGTCGTCTCTGATCATTTTTTTGGGAAGATAATCTATTTCTTCTACCAAATTTTCTTTTATCATCATTTTGACCAATTCTACATATAGCTTTCTTTTTAATTTAACTACATCAGAGATGGTATTATTGGACACTTCTATCACTCCTATTGTGTTTTTTTTCTTATAATCTTACTCAATCTCTCAGGGGTAACATCAAAATATAATTTATCATCAAATTTTATTACAGGTCCTTTTTCACATTTATCCTCTAAACAGTGGGATGTCCTCAACTCAATCTTATCTTTTATTCTACTTTCAAGATTATTGTAGTATTCTATTAACTCTGAGGCTCCCATCAGATAACAGGGTGTTCCTATGCATATTTCCAGTATTTTTTTAGTCAATTAAAGACCTCCTCAAAATTTATTTGCAGTTATTATATATTATAAATATGTTGAATTGAGTTTGTGGTTTTAATACCATTCAATATAAATCTCTTTTTTTAGCTTTTTTAAATGGGTTGCTATCAAACTTATTATCTGGCTTCTTATTCCAAGCTCAAGTGGCAGGTTAAGACTCTGATGTGATTCATTGACTGCTCTGCCAACAAGAAATGTTATTTTATCACTTTCTAATAAGAGTTTTAATAATTTTGAAGCACCATCTTCCTTTTTAATAATTATCTGTCCAGGTTTATAAGTTTCTAATTTATCAAGTACTTTATTTAATGTCAAAAGACCTTCTGTTAATAAATCAATACCTTCCATCTCACTAATCGGCGGTACACTTTTATCTTCATATTTTAGGCTTGTTTTCAATTCTCTATCAAGCTCTCTAGCTGCAATATGAGCTGTTGTTCCTCCACTAATAACTTTTTTGCCATCTGATTTAATCAATTTTTTTACAATACGGCTGTCGTCCTGCTTTTTTAGAGGTGGGCCTGACCAGAGAGTAAGTTTTCTTTTTTCTCTATATCTCATACCTATTATTGTAAAATCATCTCCTGGCTTATCTTCATAAAAAGCCATAAAAATCTTTACCAGCTTTTCAATAATTTCTTTTAGATCAAAATCATTATAATTGATTACTCTAGTAATTTGTTCTGCTGTTCCATCCCACCCTAAACCAAAACTTAAAAGACCACCTAAACCGGCATGTATTACTCCATCACTAACTAAAAACAACTTATCATTTTTGTGAAAGTGAAAACTACTTTCTCTAATATTTTTTCCTTCCAGCACATATTCTTTATAATTTAATTTTTCTATTTTTCCATTTCTATACAAAAAAGCTGCTGGGGTATCTATTTCTACCAGTTTAGCATCTTTATTATGGTCAATTACCATAAAAGCCAGAGTAGCATATGCAATACCTCTAACTTCACAGACAGGCAGAGCAGCTAAAATTGTTGAAAGTATTTCTTTAAGTGGAAGCTCTTTTTCTAGCAAACCAGATGCAATTTTTGAAGTTAGAGTTGATAATATATTGGCTTTAATACCACTTCCCAACCCATCAGAAAGAACAATAATTGTCTTATCGTTTTTCTTAATTATTTCTACATTGTCTCCACATACTTCTTGACTATATTTAGGAACTGATTGATAAAACTCTTCAAATACTATATCCAAGGCTATTCACCCACCTGAAGCAGGTCTGACAGCTCTGAAAGTGCTGCTTTTGTTTCCACAGTTGTTTCTCCTAATAAACCTGCTATTTCCTGTACTATCTGCATCTGTTTATTTATTACAATATTTGTTTTTTCTACAGCAAGTTTTTTCATTTCCTGTACTTCTTCTCTCTGTTTTTCCTGTTCTGTTATATCTGTCAGTATACCTATTACAACTTTGTGTTCTGGAAGAGGAAATATTGTTTGATCAACTACAGTACTTCCGTCGAAATATGAATATTTATGATGTGAAATTATCTGCTGATTTAACCAGGCTTTTTTGAATATAGAACTATCTATTATTTTACCCAGCTTTAAATTTTTTATTTTTCTATTATTTTTATTAAACAATTTATTTGCTACCGGATTAAATTCCTGAATTTCCATTTTCTCATTGACAACTATTATAGCATTGTGCGAGGATTCCACTATGATTTGAGAGAGTGATTCTGCTCTTGATTTCATATATGGTATACACATTTTCTTTTCTGCAAATCCATAATAAACTGCTGCTGCCTTTTCTCTACAGGTAGAATAACCACAGCCTCCGCAGTTTTTTTCATCTTCTTTAGAATATTTACCTATTGAAACAAGTATTTCTCTTATTGCTTGTTCGGGTGGTTCTTCACGAATTTTTTTCTTATCTTTATGAATACGGTTTAAATCAATCTTTTCTCTAACAGCAGTTTTGCTTTTCTCCGGATCATAACTTTGGGATTTTTGCAGATAATTGTTAACTAATATTTCCTTTACCGGTATACTGAGGTCATTTTCTATTGCTGGTCCGGAGATACATCCTCCATCACAGGCCAGCAGCTCTACAATATCTGTATTTAATTTCTCTTTTTTTATATCCTCAAGCACTTCAACAATATTATCTATTCCACTTATGTAAACTGAAGTTATTTTATTATCAATTCCATCAGCACTTAAGCCAGCTGCCTTTACCGCTCCACCTGAAAGTGGATAATCAGCAATTTGTGGGCCAGCCACCAGATCTGGTTCAGATTCCTCAAAGTCTTCCGGGAAAATACCATTTTCCTCAAATAAAACTCTCAGCTGTTTAAAATTAATAACAATATCAGGTCTTAATAATCTATCTTCAACCCGATTCATTTCCTCTATTTTCGATAGGCACGGTCCGATAAAAATTACTCTTGCCTTTTTATACTTTCTTTTTAATTCTCTGACCTGCAGCATCATTGGTGATAAAACCGGGGCCAGCTGTGGAATTAATTCTGGATAATGTTTTTCAATCAAATTAACAACAGTAGGACAGCAGGAAGTAATTAAAGATTTGTTCATATTATGAGCATGATAATTAAACATTGCAGCAACCCTTTTTGCAGCTTCAGCTGTCTCTGCAATATACTCAAAACCAAGTTTCTTTAGAGCTGTAATAATCTGACCACTTTTATATTCAGGAAAAGCAGCTGCAAATGACGGGGCAAGTGAGGCAATAATAAAACTGTCAGACTGAAGAAAAGACTCCACTTTCTTTTTTTCAAATAATGCCTCCTTTGCCCCCTGGGGACAGGTTTTAATACAATTACCACAGTATATACATTTATCTTCTATAATCCAGACCTGATTATCTTTAAAACCAATTGCACCAACACCGCATTCCCTGAGGCATTTATGACAGTCTTTACAGCTTGCTGGATGAACTATTAGAGGTTCTACCATCATAAACACTCACTTATTTTTTCTCTAAATATTTTCTCAGCATTTTCCGGGCCAACATCTGGAATGATTTTACCATCAATAACTACATTAACCCCATTTGTACAATTTCCCTGACAAAAACTTGCACTGAGCTCCACTTTGTTATCTAAACCTAATTTTTTATGTAAATTTTTAAAAATATCAACAACTTCTGCAGCTCCTTTTAAGTGACAGCTGCTTCCTACACAAATAGAAACGTTTTTCATTATCATCACCTCTATTTTTTCTATTTTTGTGAATATCTTCACAAATAATTTTAACGCAAAATCATCTCTCTGTCAAGATGGTTTGAGGGTGATTTTTATTATAAATTTACCCTTAGAGATATTTTAACCTATCAACAAAAATGCTATAATATATTTACATAGAGTTGAAAACTACAGACATGAATTTACTGAAAAGATAAACTTAATTGAAAGAGGGAGGTAATATCTATTAATAATAATTTTAAAGTCTCAAATGAAGATAAAATGTATAACCTTAACCAGCTTAAAGAAAAGGCTGTGCTTGTGGGTTTAAATGAGAGTGATTTAAATGAATTGGAACAGCTTGTTTATACTGCTGGTGCTGAAACCATTTTAAAAATGTCATATCATAATAGAAAAATAGATCCTGCTTTTTACATCGGTACAGGTAAAGTACATGAAATTAAAAAAGCTGTCAGCACAGTATCAGCAAACCTGGTTGTTTTTGATAGTGAATTAACTCCTGTACAGCAGAGAAATCTTGAAGAGGAAATTGATGTTAAAGTAGTAGACAGAGCCCAGATTATACTTGATATTTTTGCCAGACATGCCCACAGCAGGGAAAGTAAAATACAGGTCGAGCTGGCTCAACTGGAGTACAGACTACCCCGTCTAAGGGGAAGAGGTATAGAAATGTCAAGGCTGGCAGGTGGAATTGGCACTCGAGGCCCTGGAGAGACAAAACTGGAAGTAGATAGAAGGCGTATTGAAAAACGAATTTATCGATTAAAAGAGAATTTAAAGAAAATAAAAGGAACACGCAGTCTGCAGAGGTCAAATAGAACTGATCCCCTTATTTCTCTAGTTGGATATACAAATGCAGGCAAGTCAACACTCATGAACCTTTTAACTAATGCGAAAACCTTTGTGGCAGACCAGCTTTTTGCAACACTTGAGTCTACAATGAGAAAAATAACTTTACCTGTGGGCAGACAAATAATTTTAAATGATACTGTTGGTTTTATAGATAAACTTCCACATCAACTTGTGGCTTCCTTTAGAGCCACCCTGGAAGAAATTAAAGAGGCGGATATTTTAATACATGTAATCGATGCATCTCATGAAGATATGGAACGGCATATTAGAGTCGTGCAGGAGGAGCTGCGTAATTTGCAGGTTGTTGATAATACTGAAATAATTAAAGTATTTAACAAAATAGATTTAATTTCTAAAGATCGTCTGAAAAATCTCGAATTAATCTATCCAGATGCAGTTTTTATTTCCGCCCATACTTCGCAGAGAAAAGATGATCTGCTTAATTTATTAAATAGCATAATAAAAGAACAGATGATTGAACTGGAAATTGACCTTCCTTATTCTGCTGCTGACTGGATAGAAAAAATATACAATAGTGGGCAGGTTAAGACAGAAAAATATGAACAGGAATATATCCACTTAAAAGCACTTCTTCCATCTCCACTTGCAGCTAGATTAAATAAATACAGCAGCAGGAATTAATTATCCTCTGCTGTATTTTTAAGCAACTCTTCTATTTCTTCTCTGGAAAAACTATATACACTGTTGCAGAAATGACATTTTACCTCAACCTTACCCTGTTCTGCAAGTGTTTCTGTTAATTCCTCTTTTCCCAGACCAGAAACCAAATTATAGATCCTATCTCTACTGCACCTGCATTTAAATTCAACTTTTTTACTGGTCATTACTCTAAAATCAAATCCATCCAATACTTTCTCCAGCAGCTCTTCGGGCTGCATGCCTGATTCTATTAGTCTGCTGACAGAGTTAATTTGTTTTATATTTTTTTCCAATCTATCCACTGTTTCCTCTGATGCATCCGGCATAAGCTGTACTATAAATCCTCCTGCTGCCCTAACAGTTAAGTCTTTTTCGACAAGCACACCCAGTCCAACAGCTGATGGTATCTGTTCAGATGCTGTAAAATAATAACTTAAATCCTCACCTATTTCGCCAGAAACAAGTGGTACACTGCCAGTATATGGTTCTTTTAGCTTCATCTTTTTTGTTACAGAGAGCTTTCCATTCCCAACTGCTTTTGCAACATTCAGTTTTCCTTCAGGAGTTCTGTAAAATTCCAAATCAGGATTAGAAATATACCCTCTAACTTCTCCATACTGATTTGCTTCTGCAACAATATTTCCTGCAGGGCCATCCCCTTCTACTTTTATGGAAATTTCATCACCAGATTTGACCATTGAACCAACCAAAACTGCTGCTGTAATTACTCTTCCCAGAGCAGCTGTTGCCACAGGTGTCGTATTATGAAGTTTCTGTGCAGTTGAAACGGTATATGTAGATTTTACTGCCAGAGCTCTAATTTCTTTATTTGTAGTAATTGCCCTTATAAGATAATCTTCCATATATAAATTCCTCCATCTTTAAATTAAAATTAGTTATCAAACTGATAAAATTTATTTAAAATACCAAGATATTTATTTTGATGATCAGATTTTTTTAAAGTAAATATACTGTTTTAGAAGGATTGCTTGCAGCTGCTGCCAGCAGCACAGTCATTTCAATAAATATAATTATCAGTATTTTTTTATCAATTTTCTCTTTTCAAAGAGATATTTTTGTTAGTTCAAAAATATCTTCACCCTGTTTTTCAGCTTTTAAAACAAAATCGAATTTATCAAAATCCAGTGAATAATAAAAATCTTCTTCCGGCATATCAGCCTGTGTATCATCTGCAAAAAATCTTCTGCCTGTACTTTTCTGCAGCCGATCAATCAATTCTTTTCTTTCAATTACTTTATTTCCAAGCAGCAAGTTTTTTAAATGTACAGCACAGCTAAGATCTTCTTCAGCTCTTTTTTCCCCACCGATTCCCATTGCAACTAGTGATACCTCTTCTGGTGAAATTTTTTTAATATATTGAGCCACTGAAGCTGAATTAACAAAACTACCTGTTATTATCTGTTCGGCATTTTCAGCACTGATAATTCCTTTAGTACCAGAACTTGTAGTCAGAACAATTTCTTTTTTGCTAAAATCATGCTGATCAATTAAATAAGGAGAATTGCCAAAATCAAATCCTTTAAGTTTTTTCCCACCTCTTTCTCCAACTAAAACCGGCCTATCTAATTTACTTTTTAATTTTAAAGCTGTTTCTATTTTGCTGACAGTATAAACATTTTCGGCACCATTTGCAAAAAGGTAACAGGCTGTAGTAAATGCTCTAAAAACATCTATTATTACTGCAAGCCCTTCAGCTTTTTTGGCCCCGGCAATCAGCTCATATATATTTATTTTCAATATTAACTCTCCCTAATTATTTTATTTTTCATTATTTATTTTCTTTCTTCGTTCAGTTTGCTGATAATTAAATTCTTTATATCTTCTGTATCAGCACTAAGAATATATCTGCGGAAAGCACGGCTTTCCTCAAGCAGTTTATTTAAATATTTCCAGGCAATTCTAGTTTTAGAAGGTCTTTCTATTCCATTTTTGGAGACTACTAGATTGTTATAATCCAAATATTCATAATCTATAAACCCTCTGCCTGACAAATAATCTATTCCCCTTCTCACTGTATTTTCTTGTTCAGAGAGAAATAATGCAGCTTTTTCAATAGAGAAAATTCTATTTTCGTTTACAAAAACATATTTAATCATAGCAGTCAATTTTTTTATAAACTCCTCAATATTTTTAATATTTTCAGCAGCAGAATAAATTTCAATATATTCTGCACCGGTCATTACTACAGCTTCTGCCAAAATATCGGCTGATGGTGGAATACTGAGAAAAGCTATACATTTTGCCTTTTTATAGTAGAAACGGTTAATGAGTGGATAAATATTTTCCTCGGTTCTACCTTCTAAAAAATAAGCTGTTCCTTCTTTACCAGCTTCAGCATCTTTAATATTTTTATTTCTAAAATCTCTTACTTCCAGCTTTATATCAGCTGATTTTTCCTTTTTTATCTTTTCAGTTTCAGTCTCAATAAGTGATTTGATTTCCAGCTGCAGACTTCTACTGCCATTATAAATATTTTCATTCAGTGTATATAAAACCCTTATTTTTTCCTTAATTTTAACTTCATCTGCCCACCACCACAGAGCAGTAAAATGATTTAAACCATCACTCAAAACAAATTTTTTATGATTTTCTGCAATTATTCTAGAACTAATTATCTTTATTCCATTAACTGAAAAAATAGGTTCAGGATTTGCCTCACCAAAAGGAGCCATCATTCTCAATTTGCTGTAAAAATCTTCATCAATTTCATTAAATTTAAGTTCTATATCTGCTTTAGGTTTATAGCTGCTGCTTAAATTTATCATACTGCAGTTCAGCAGCTGATTTAATCTAATTTTTAATTTCTCCAGTTGAGATGGTTTTAAAGAAAATCCGGCTGCTGCCGCATGTCCTCCATATTTGACCAGCAGATCTGAACACTGCTTTATTATTTCATTTATATTTACACCCTCTACAGATCTGGCAGAGGCTGTTATTAATTCTCCTGTTTTATTTTTAGTCATCAGTACAGTAGGAATATTATAGTTTTCACTTATCCTACCTGCAGCTATGCCGATAACCCCCTGGTGCCAGTCAGGATTATATCTGATCAAAGCTCTCTGCTCAGTTGACATATTATTTTCCAAATCTTTGACAATTTCTGAAGTTATTGTTTTTCTTCTTCTATTTATATCTATTAATTCTGCAGTAAGTTCAGCTGCTTCTATTTTACTATCTGTCAGCAGAAGTTTCAATCCTTTAGCTGCATCATCCATTCTACCAGGTGAATTTAATACAGGACCAAGCTGAAACCCCAGCACCTGTTCATTTATATCACCTGCAGAAATATTCAGTTCTTTATAAAGTGTTTTTAAACCAATTCGATCCGTATTTTTTAAATATTTAAGACCTATCTGATATAAATATCTATTTTCTCCAACAAGTGGAACAACATCTGCAATTATAGCAAGCAGAAGAAGATCATAATATTCCTTCTCTTTGCCGGACAGTCCTAATTTTTTGTAAAGTGCTTTCAGCAGAAAAAATGCCATTCCCGCACCAGGAAGCCAGTAAGCCCTATGATTTTCTGGCAGCAGTCTTGGAGAAAGAACATAATCTGCATTTGGGAGTTTTTCCGGCAGTTCATGATGATCTGTAATAACTATTTCTAAACCCATTTTCCTGGCAAATTCTACTTCTTTATGGTTTGTAATACCACAATCACAACTTATAATTAAATCAACTCTGTCACTATATGCTTCTATCACATCTCGATTTAAGCCATATCCTTCTTTAAATCTATCAGGAATATGATAATATACATTTTCGGTTAAATCAGATAGTCCACCTGTTAATATAGATGTAGATGTAATTCCATCAACATCATAATCTCCATAAATAAGTATTTTTTTATTTTTCTCTATTCTGTCAATTATAAATTGAGCGGCATTCATTAGATCTGGAAATTCTTCACAGTCAGCCGCATCATAGTATTCTGGATTAATATAACTTTTTACATCACTTAAACTGCTGAAACCCCTTTTAATTAAAAGAGAAGCAATCTTTTTATTCCCAATATATCTCTCAATCTGTTTTCTTTTAAAATCCCTATTACTGGAAACTTTAGATTTCATAATTACACCTCAAAACTAAAATTCTAATTCTTCTATCTCCTCCCAATTTAAATCCATATCTAAATCTTCTTCAAAAATCTCTTTTTCTTCAGTTTGTTTACTGCGGCAGATAGGTCTGTACTCACAGTAGCGGCAAATATTGAGGTTATCGGTCATTGGAAACTCATCTTCCATTAAAATTTTTTCAACCAGTTCTTCAAAATAAATGCTGTCATTAAAGAAATTTTTATCACTATAATTAACAATTTTTTTTTCTTCAGGAAAACGCGGATTCCAGAATATTAAATCCGGATTGTTCTGAATATCAAATTTATCTGAATAATATTTCTGACCTACTTTTTTAAACAGATAAAGATAAAATCTACTCTGAGTAGAATTTTCCAGTTCTTTTTTCAGCAGGCTTTTTTTATCTGTTTTCCAGTCATATAGTTCTATCAGCTTTTTACCTTTATTGTAATAAAGGAGATCATATTTTGCCAAAAATTTAAATTGTTTTTGACGATAGCGAAGTTCCTGTTCAGCCGAAATAATATATTGAGAATAAGGCAGAAAACGCTTTAATCTTTTTAACCATACATTTAATTCTGGATCCTCAACAATCTGATGCTGTATACTGCCACCTAAATAATACCTTTCAGCCAGCAGATGAAATTTCCTCCCTTTTTCCAGCTCTTTTTCTGTCTCTGCATCTATTCCCCATTCAGCAGGCCAGTAAAGACCATCAATATATCTATACTGAAATCTCTTCCTGCATTTTTGAAAGATATCCAGAGCAGACTGACTAAAATACAAATCATGCAGTTTATTATCAGACATTTTTATTCCTCCAGTTTTTTTCCGCATTATCAATAAATTGATCCAGAATATTAAATGCTGCAGCTGCTTCTTTTTCCCATTTTTTACCCTGCTTCTGATGAGCTGATAAATAAAGATTTTCTTTAGCTCTGCTTATACCAACATATATGAGCCTGATTCTTTCCGCAATTATTTCCTGCCTGGCCTTTACTTCAGGATTTTTTGCGAATTTATCTTTCAGTATTTCCTCCAGCTGTGCCTTTGCTGCTGCTTCTGGGTTTTTAATTTCTTCACTGAGGTAAAATTTTTCACTGCGAAAATAGTCTTCTTCAGTATGCTGAAACTGGTCTGAAGTCAATGCACCTAAAAATACAGTGTCCCACTCCATACCTTTTGCTTTGTGAATTGTTGAAAGGGTGACTTTGTCAGCTGCAGGTTCAAAACCATCCAGATCATTTAAAGTTACTATAAAGTGCTTTAATCTATCTTTTAAAGAAGGCATTTCTCCCAGCAGCTGATCAAGCCGCCAGGCAGGATGCTGATTTAAAAGGCGGCTGAACTGAAGTGCTAAATTTTGAACTACAGCAAGTTTTTTCCCTTCCAGTTTTATTCTTTCAGCAATAAACAGAAGGAGTTCATCAGGGGGGATTTCTGATGCTGCTTCCAGCCATCCCTGTATTCTATTTAAATTTTTATAAAACTCATTAAAAAATTTATTTCTTCTTATTTCTCCTGAAAAATTATTGCAGCTCAAACCTGCATCAGGATAGATCAAACTTCTGACATCATTACTATCAATTATATTTTTGCTGAATAAATATTTTTCCTCTTCCTCTTTATAAAAAATTTCCCTAAATAACATCTTTAATTTATCTTTTTGATGAGGGTAGGTCAAAAAATTAAGTATTACTTCTATTTCATTAAAATAATTATCCCCACTGCTGCTGCCTGTAATTTGATATTCAAACCCCATTGAATTTATCTCGGCTCCTATCTTTTCCAGCTGATATCCGGCCGGCATAAGTACTGCCACAGTTTTGCCGTCATTTTTTTCTGCCATGCGGACAGAATTGCGTGCCAAAAATTTAGCCTCCATCTCCCAGGTCTTAAATAATCTTGATCCTATTTTATAGCTGTCTGGTACTGGATTGGGCATCGGGTCATCTTCTGGCACAGGTCTTATATATCTTTCTTCTAACGGAGAAAACCCTTTATCTGAAAATTCTTCTGTACTCCAGCGGACAAGATAATTAGCCAGATCTATAATGTCTCTGCTGCTTCTGCCGGACATTGTTAATTTCTGTACAGAAACATCATCCTTACTACAGAATGATCTAAAAATCTCTGGATCTGACATGGTAAAGGTACCTGTAATAGCCTGATTGCTATCTCCCACTCTCACAAAATTTTTTTCACTGCCTGCCAGCAGGTAAAGCATCTCTTCCTGTGCTCTATTGGAATCCTGTGCTTCATCTTCGAAAATATATTTATAATCTTCTGCCATTCTCTGACAGAAGTCGCTGTCTTCTTTCAGCAGCTTCAGGCTGTGCTGAACAAGGTCATCAAAATCAAGCAGTCCATCTGCAGCCAGTCTATCTGAATATTCTTCATATATTTCTGCCAGCCAGCTTAAAAGTTTAAATTTTTTGTTATCTATTTGATCTGTAATTTGTTTTAGCTTTCTACTGGAAATTAAGTTTAATTTAAAATAAGAAATCATTGTAGAAACAAAATCAGGAAAATCATTCTGTCTCCATTTATCAGCATATTCGTTAAATCTATAATAATTTTGATCTAAATCAAAAAAATCCATCAGGCGGTCGCGATTTTTCCCTGCCCATATACCGGATATTCTTCTGATAAGTGAATATCTCTGTCCACCATCTACCAGCTCAAATTCCTTATTGATTAGCCTTGCTTCGGGTTTTTCTTTAATAATTCCTAAGGCCAGGGAATGAAGAGTTTTAACAGTATATCCTCTGCTGCGAGGGCGACCTCTATCTGCCAAAAAATCTCCAATTTTTTTACGAAAATTTGCTGCGGCAGAATTCATATAAGTAACAATTAATACTTTTTGATTTCCATTAATTTTCTCGTCAATCAATTTTGCCGCCAGATAGGCAAGTACTGTAGTCTTTCCTGCCCCAGGTACCGCCGGAATTGCCAGCATACCACCGCTGTAGTTCAAAATCTTCTTCTGTTCTGGTCTGGGTTTAAACTTCATTATTTTCTCTCCTAACCATAATCCATTTATATAATGGGCCATCCTGTTCCCATCCCATGCTGTTTAAAAAACTATCAGTAAATATAATTCCATTATTGACTTTATTGACTAAATTTATTAAAAAATCACTCAACTGCCTCCTCCTTATATTTTGATCAATTTTGTCATTCCATTCTTTTTTAATTTTCCACTGATCGGTAAATATATAAGGATTAACCAGCTCTTTTGCAATACTTCTCAACCAGTTTTCACTAGAAATATCAATTAAAAACATATATTCTACCCCATCGGTTTCTGGTGAAAAAAGAAATTTATAGGGAGTTGAAAGAATGATTCTCTCTTTTTTTTCCTCTTCCAGAAAAAGGGTGTCGGCTGCAAGTGTACCCTCATAAATCATATCAATATATCTGCCGCTGAGGTCATCATTCTGCATATGAAAGTTGCTGACTGCTTCTCTAAATCTAGCCACAGATTCAATCATCTGTTTGCAGGCAAAAATATCCTCTCGTGATGGATTGAGGGGAGATAAAAGCTGGCTGAATACCGCCTGGAAAAAATGCTCTATTTCCAGTTCTTCATTTTCTTTTTCCTTCAGCCATTTTTTTAAGTAATCATATCTTTCACTGCCTGCAAAACCAATTTTTTCTCTAATGTTTTTATCATCAAGATCTATCAGCCTCATGCCGGCAGCTGCTATTTCTTCTGCCAGCAGTGAACTCCTCACAGGATCCAATTCCAGGAGCAGAGAAAATGTCTGCTGCAGAGCCGATATGCCTATCATTTCTGTTCTATTTTTATAAAAAAGATATAGTATAACTAAAGCTCGGGCAAATGGTATATCTACAAGTTTTTTCGATTTATTTAAATTATTTAATTTATAGCCATGTTTTTCTAAAATATGGTTTAAACTAAACAGAAGAACCTTATCTATCTGGGGAGAAATTACAGCGATATCTTCAGCTTTAACACCCTGTTCAATTAAAAAAATAATTTTTCTGCCCAGCTTTATAAGCATATCACCTCTAAGTTCACTATCTATTTCACCTTTAAACAGAGGTGATTCAACAAACTTTTTCTTCCCCATTTCTATTACTGATTTTATTTCCTGTTCTAAATTATCACTTTCAGCTGGCGAAGTAAAATTGTTTTCTAAATCAATAATACTTTCTGCATCTTCTAAAAATAACTTTTTAGAAAGCTGGGGATTACCCCCAAAAAACCTATTGAATCCTCCATGCTCATTATATGTAAGATATCCATCTGTACCCATGTCGATTATTTTTTTTATAAACTTCTGTCCTGATGGAACCATTTTTTCCAGATCATCAACTAAAATGTGTTTATAATTTTTTTCTAAAAAACTATAGTAATCTTTATTTTTAAGCATATTATTATTAAACAGGCTTACTGATAGTGAATAATCCAGCAGCCTATATTTTATGCAAAAAGCCCGAAAAATTTCCATAATCTCTAAAGATTCTTCAATATATTTTTTCTTCTCCATATCACCATTAGTAGAATAAATCAGTCTGTTTTTCAAGTCATCTAATGACAGAAGATTAAATGCAGCCAGGTTTAGATTATCAATTAGCTGAACAGCTATCTGAACTGATTTAGCTTTTATGTTTTTAAAAAAATTTTTTTTGCTGCGAAATTTTTCTACATAATTACTCATCAAAAAATGAGAAGTTTCTATAGTCATAAAAGTTGGTTCAATAACTGATCTGTCATCCTTAATGTTTTCCTCAAGCAGCGGCCAGTGTTTTTTTATTTCTGAGTTAACAAAACCAAAATAAGTGTATATATTTAGATTTCCAGCAGTCATTAAGTTAATGTTTTCTCTAAAATTTCTTACATTCTGAGCACTGCTGAGAAAAACAAGTATATCTTCTGTACCATTATTTTTAGCTATACTGTGATATTTTTTTAATAATTCAGTAGTTTTTCCACTACCACCTGACCCTCTATAAATTGTGTGCATTTTAACCACCTTAAGTTATCTCAATAATAAACCAAATAATTAAAATAATCTGCAGGAAAAATCTTGCTGCAGTTCCTGCAAAAAATCCCATAATAGCACTCAAAGCCAGTTTAAAAGAGTTTTCTCTATCTCTGCTTTTCCAGTACTCTAAAGCAAAGATAAACAAAAAAGGAGCTACAGCAATACCAACTGGTCCCAGAAAAATTATCCCAACCACCAGCCCCACAGCTGCTGCAAGCATTGTATCTCTGCCGCCACCCCTTTTTTTGATAAAATAAATATTTGCCAGATAATCGGCAGAAAATATCAGCAGTGTCAGCAGTATAGAAGCAGTCCAAAAATAAGGGGAATATAAGGTTCCAGACATTACAAATCTATAAAGAAGTATAGCAATCCAGAAAAACAATGAATCTGGAAGTGCCGGAATAAAAACTCCTATAATATTAAAAATAAGCAGTACAGCAGTTAAAAAAATTATAAATAATTCCAATATTTATTTCCCCTCGTATAATATGATTAGTGACATTAAATAAAGTCACTTTATATTAATTTCTTTTCATTTAAGTTAATTTTAACCCCTTGTAAATGGACTGTCAAGCTAATTACATAAATAGACTTTCCCCATTTTTTATATACTGCTGCAAAAAGGGGAGATGCAGGAATATTGAAATTTTTAGTCAATGAATCTTAACGAAATGAAGGAAGAAACAGGGTTGAACTGCAGGATGGAGTGAGCTAATCATGAGTCAGGAGGACTCATTGATTAGTGTGCCCTATTTCACACCCGAATTGAGTTTTAGATAAATCTAAAAATTTCGTTGATGACTAAAGCCCCCTTTTTGCAGCTTGAAAATAAATTTTGGGGAAACTCCTTAATTACATAAGGAGTTCTCCCTAAATTATTTTTAAAGTTATAAAAAAATTCGTAATAAATGAAATTTATACATGTTTATTCTTAAGTGACCTTATTACCCAGAAATTAAAATTAAATTTGGAAGATATTCTCTTTTAAAAAAAATACCTCCAAATAGACAGCCTAATTAATTAGGCTGTCCACTTTGGAAGTATCCATAAGATCAGTATTATCTTTAAAAACTATATTATTATATTTCAATATTCGTATTTGTACTACAAAGAATTATCTTTAACTATTGTCTTCAACTGCAGCTATAACTTCCTCAATATCAGGAAGTTCAGGTATATCATAAACCTTAAACCAGAGAATCTCACCACTGTCATCTACCAAAATATTTACCCGACCTGAAATTCCTTTTTCTTCAATAAATATTCCCAGCTGATCAGCAAACCCACCATGCGGCCAGAAATCTGACAGTATCTTTAGTTTTTCAAGTCCCATATCTCCAGCCCAGGCTTTTTTAGATGGAACAGGATCAACACTTAAACCAACTGCAGCTGTATTATTTTCTGCAAACTTATCATAATTTTTCTCAAGTGCCTTCATCTGCTTGGTGCAGACACCTGTCCAGGCCAGTGGATGAAAAGAAAGAAGAACATTAGTTCCTTTAAAATCAGATAGACTTACTTCCTCACCATTTTGATCATTTAACTTAAATTCTGGAATTTTGTCTCCTACATTCAATTTCATACTATCTCCTCCTGTTTTAAATTACGTTACGTCAAATCTAAAAAATTATCTTTAGTAATTAACTATAGTTTACTTCAATTTTTTATTAATAGCAAGTTAATATTTTACAAAAATGCAGATATTATTATTTTTAGAGTTGCAAAAATGTTGAACTCCTTTTATAATATACATTAAATCTGGATAGACCTACTGTTGAAGCAGTATATAAAAATAGGTTTAAAATAGGAGCAAATAAAATGACAAAAAAACTTTATTATCAAAATCCATATCTTACTGAATTTCAGGCAAAAATACTGGATATTAAAGAAAAAGATAATTTTTTTCATCTTTTACTTGATCAAACAGCATTTTATCCTGGAGGTGGTGGACAACCCGCAGATAAAGGCACTATAAATGATATTGAGGTAAAAGAAATTTATACTGAAAAAGACAAAATATTTCATGTAATAACAAAAATGCCTGATACAAATTTAATTAAAGGTGTAATTAACAAAAAATTTCGCCTGGAAATGATGCAGCAGCATTTAGGTCAGCACCTTTTATCTGCTGTCCTATACAAAAATTTTTCTGCCAGAACCGTTGGCTTTCACCTCAGTGAAAACAATCTAACAATTGATATAGATAAAGTTCTCAATCCTGCACAGATTGAAAAAACAGAAAAAATAGCAAATGATATAATTTACAGTAATCTGGATGTAAAAAAAATTTATCCAGGAGAAGAAGAATTAAAAAATATGCCTCTGAGAAAAAAACCCTCTGTTTCAGATAACATTAGAATTATAGCAGTGGGTAATTATGATTTTTCTCCCTGTGGAGGGACACATCCAGAAACTACAGCAGAAGTAGGAATTATAAAGATCAATGAATTTGAAAACTATAAAAATGGATTGAGAATACATTTTTCCTGTGGTATAAGAGCTTTAAAAAATTATGCTAAAAAAGAAAAAATTCTTCAAAAAACAGTTGAAATTTTATCTGTACCTGAAGAACAAATTACTAAACGAGTAAATAAATTGCTGACAGAAAATAAAAATCTGCAGAAGGAAAAAAAATTTATTAAAAATAGACTTCTTAAATTTTTAGCAGAAAAACTGCTCAGTGAAAGTGAGGATTATGCAGGAATTAAATTTATTTCTAAAATATTTTCCGACCAAAAAATCATTACACAAAATGAACTCTCATACTTAGCTTCAGAGCTAACTAAAAACAAAGATGTTGTATTTATCTCTTCTCTTAATATAAATGGAATATGCAGATTTATTTTTAGCCGCTCCAAAAATATTAACAGCCTTAATATGCAGCAGATACTGAATCAGGCACTGGAAATAACTGGTGGAGGAGGTGGAGGCAGCAGCCTTACTGCACAGGGGGGTGGTGGTGATGCATCTAAAGTTAAAACAGCCTTTGCAGAAGTTAAAAACAGCATCTTAGAAAAGATATCTTAATGAACCTCCCCCTAAATCACAATTAAATTTAGCAGAAATTCATTTTTACCATTTTTTAATAAAATTGCAATTTAAAAATTTATCACTGCTGGAACTTTACTTATTAACTTTATTGTGCTATAATATTTTTTGTTGATAATTAACTGGCTGTGGCGCAGCTTGGTAGCGCGCTTCGTTCGGGACGAAGAGGTCCGGGGTTCAAATCCCCGCAGCCAGACCATTTCATTTTATATACTTTAAGAACAAAACCGACCTGATCAGGTCGGTTTTTAGTATTTATTCTGCTAAAAATATTTTTTTATACTTATAGTGGTTATAATAGTGCTTATAATTTTTTTATAATTGAATCTGCAATAACAATACCAGATACAGATGCCTGCATTAAACCTCTTGTAATGCCTGCTCCATCACCACCGGTATAAAAATTTTTAATTTTTGTTTCCAGATTTTGATCTACTTCAAGTCTGGAAGAATAAAATTTCACTTCAACACCATAAAGAAGAGTATCTCGGGAATAAAGACCTGGAGCAAGGTTATCCAGAGCTTCAAGCATTTCCATAATTCCGGTTAAATGTCTGTGCGGCAGAACAAGTGACAGATCCCCTGGAGTAGCGCCTTTAAGAGTGGGATCAACTATACTCCTGGCCAGCCGTGTACTGGTAGATCTCCGGCCCTGCAGCAGGTCCCCCAGTCTCTGAACCAGAACACCTCCTGCCAGCAGATTTGCAAGCTTTGCTATATCTTTACCATATGTAATAGGTTCATGAAATGGTTCAGTAAATGTTTTACTAACAAGCAGAGCAAAATTTGTATTTTCAGTTTTTATATCAGAATGACTGTGTCCGTTAACTGTAATAAGCCCCTGATTATTTTCACTGACTACTTCTCCATAAGGAGACATACAGAAAGTCCTCACTTTATCATCAAAAGTAGGTGTCTGATATATTAATTTTGATTCATAAATATTATCGGTTAGATATTCTGTTATGACAGCAGGACATTCAACCCGCACACCTATGTCAACTGGATTTATAGCCGTATTTATGCCCATTTTTTTCGCTTCACTGCTCAGCCATTCTGCATTTTCTCTCCCAGCTCCTACAACAACAAAATCTGCATAAATTACTTTTCCGGATGCAGTTTTCACTCCTTTTATTTCATTTTTTTCTGTAATAATTTTTTTAACATTTTCTCCAAATCTAATTTCTACTCCTTTACTGGCAAGATAGTCCTGCATATTCTGCAGTACTACTTTACTGTAACCTGTTCCAAGATGACGCAGTTTAGCCGGTATAAATTTAAGGCTTGATTTAATAGCCTTTTTCTTTATTTCATCTAATTTATCTCCTTTAACTCCAAAAACTCTTTCTGGTGCACCAAATTCCATATAAATATCATCAGCATATTCTATATGTTCAATTAATGATTTTTCTCCAATATATTTTTCTAGATTACCGCCAATTCTTGGTGAAAGGGACAGTTTTCCATCACTAAAAGCTCCAGCTCCTCCCCAGCCTGAAACGACTGCGCAGCTGGGACAATTGACACATCCAGTGCCAGGATTTTCTTTCATTGGACAAACTCTGTGTTCAAGATCTGTACCTTTTTCTAAAATTAGAATATCAATATTTTTTTCTTTTTTTACAAATTCAATTGCAGTAAATATTCCTGTTGGACCAGCACCAATAATTATTACATCATATTTTTGGCTGTTCATACGATTAATACCCTCCAGATTTTAACTATTCTTTACCATAGTCCATCAATAATATTCTATATTATTAATACAAATCCTTTATTTTTTATAATTCTATTTTAAAGCATATATATTTGCCTCAATTTGTGTAAACAGCAGAAGCAGATCTTATTTATTTAAAATTAAAAATTCCCTGCAGACTGATATGCTGAAACACATCTGCAGGGAGCATAATTTATTCACTTTCAAGTCGATTTAAAATTAAATTATATCCATCTTCTCCATATTCTAAAGAACGTTTTACCCGACTTATTGTTGCAGTACTTACTCCTGTCTCCTCAACAATATGGTCATAGGTATACCCGTTTTTTAACATTCGAGCTACCTCTAGCCGCTGTCCCAAAGCTTTTATTTCACCAATTGTAGCAATATCACAAAAAAAACGATAACATTCATCTACATTTTCCAGCTTTAATACAGCTTTAAATAACTGTTCTGTAAATCTATCTCTAATCTCTTTAGACAAGTACTACACCCCTTTTCTTTTATTTACTCCCATTCGATAGTTCCAGGGGGTTTAGAAGTAATATCATATACAACCCGATTTACTTCTTTTACCTGATTTACTATTTTAACTGATATAGACTGCAGTAAATCATAAGGTAATTTCGCCCAGTCAGCTGTCATAGCATCATCACTTGTCACAGCTCTAAGAATCACTGGATAGCCATAGGTTCTCTCATCCCCCATAACACCAACACTCCGCAAATCCGGAAGAACAGCAAAGGACTGCCATATTTCTTTATATAAACCTGCTTCTTTAATTTCTTCCTGTATTACAGCATCTGCATCTCTTAGGATTTTTAATTTTGCTTCATCTATTTCTCCAATTATTCTGATAGCAAGTCCCGGGCCTGGAAATGGCTGCCTCCAGACGATTTCTTCCGGAAGTCCAACTACCTCACCAATTTTCCTTACCTCATCCTTAAACAAAAAGCGCAGTGGTTCTACCAGATCAAATTCCATATCTTCAGGCAGTCCCCCAACATTATGGTGGCTTTTTATTGTAGCAGCCTTATCTGTACCACTTTCTATAACATCAGAATAAATTGTTCCCTGAACAAGGTATTTCACATCTTCAAGTTTAGATGCTTCTTCTTCAAATACACGGATAAATTCGTTTCCAATAATTTTTCTTTTTGTTTCTGGATCACTTACACCGATGAGTCGGTTTAAAAATCTCTCTCGTGCATCCACATATACTAATGGTATATTAAACTCTTCACCAAAAGTTCTCCTCACCTGTTCTGCTTCCCCTTTACGCAGCAGTCCATGATCAACAAAAATACAGGTCAACTGATCCCCAATAGCTTTATGCACGATTGCAGAAGCTACAGCAGAATCTACCCCACCAGAAAGACCGCAAATTACTCTGCCTGTTCCAACCTGATTCTGAATTCTATCCACTTCTTCATTTATATAATCCGCCATATTCCAGCTGGCTCTAACCTTACAAATTTTAAAAAGAAAATTATGAAGAATAGTTTTTCCCTGTACAGTATGTAGTACTTCTGGATGAAACTGAACACCATAAAAATCTCTCTCATTATCTGACATTGCTGCTACTGGAGTCAGATCTGTTCTGCCAATAATTTCAAAACCTTCGGGTACTTTCTGTACGTGGTCTCCATGGCTCATCCAGACCTGTTTTTTATTATCCAGCCCATCAAAAAGACTTTTATTAGTAAAAATTTCTAATTCAGCTTTTCCATATTCACCATGTTCGGCCTTTTCTACAACTCCCCCTTCAAGCAGCTGAGCCATAAGCTGCATACCATAACAGATTCCCAAAATAGGAATTCCCAGCTCAAATACAGCGCTGTTTACACCAGGTGCACCTTCTGATGTAACACTATCCGGACCTCCAGAAAAAATTATTCCATCTGGATTTATTTCTTTTATTTCATCTAAAGCAATATCATGTGGTTTAATTACAGAATAAACATTAAATTCTCTCACTCGACGTGCAATAAGCTGACTGTACTGCCCGCCAAAATCGAGAATAAGTATTTTATTGTATTCCATTCAAATCTCCTTTCCAACTCTTTTTACTTTCCTGCTTTTTTTAACTAAAGTATTTTTTAAAGTATACAGTCAATTATAGTTAATTGTCAAGAAAAAACTCTTCAGATAAGGAATCAAGGAATCTCTCCTTCACCTGAAGAGTTTTTAAAATTAATCTTTTTTTATTCTCAAAAATTACTCATTATCTATAGCTGATTGAGCAGCTGCAAGTCGGGCAATAGGAACTCTATAAGGTGAACAGGAAACATAATTTAGACCTGTTCTATGGCAGAAATCTATAGAAGCTGGCTCACCACCATGTTCTCCACAGATACCTACTTTAAGATCCTTATTGCTTTTTCTTCCCATCTTAACAGCCATTTCCATTAACTTACCTACACCTTCCTGATCAAGAACAGAAAAAGGATCTTTGGGTAATATCTCTTCATCTACATATTCACCTATAAATTTACCAGCATCATCACGAGAAAATCCAAACGTCATTTGAGTAAGATCATTAGTTCCAAAGGAGAAGAAATCTGCATGTTTTGCTATTTTATCAGCAAGCAGGGCAGCTCGCGGCACTTCTATCATTGTACCAACTGAGTAATTTATATCAACTCCTGCTTCAGAGATTAGCTCTTCAGCAATCTCTACTGCCATTTTTCTTAAAATAACCAGCTCTTTTTCAGTACCAATAAGTGGGATCATAATATCAGGTTTAACATCATATCCTTCTTCCTGTTTAACTTCTACAGCAGCAGATATAATTGCTCTAACCTGCATTTCATAAATTTCTGGATAAGTTATACCCAAACGACATCCTCTGTGACCGAGCATTGGATTCATTTCTTTTAGATCTTCTACTGTTCTCTTCAGCTCATCTGCAGTAATACTTAATTCTTTTGCCAGAGCTTTTATATCTTTCTCAGTGTTGGGCAAAAATTCATGTAGAGGTGGATCCAGCAGACGGATAGTAACATTTAAATCTTTCATTACTTTAAATATACCTTTAAAATCTTCTTTTTGATACGGGAATAATTTATCCAGTGCTTTCATTCTCTTACTTTTACTGCTGGAAACAATCATTTCTCTTACAGCCATAATTCTTTCACTGTCAAAGAACATATGCTCTGTCCGACAGAGGCCTATACCTTCTGCTCCAAAATCTAAAGCTACTTCAGCATCATGTGGAGTATCAGCATTTGTCCAGACACCAAGTTTTCTGTATTCATCTGACCATTCCATCAGTATCTTAAAGTTTTCTGTTAAAAATGCATCGGTTGTTTCCACGATTCCAGCGTAAACCTCTCCAGTAGTTCCGTTAAGAGAAACAAAATCTCCTTCTTTAAAGACTCTATCATCAACAGTAAACTGCTTATTTGCTTCATCTACCTTTATTTCACCGGCACCAGCTACACAGCATTTGCCCATTCCACGAGCTACAACAGCTGCGTGTGAGGTCATTCCACCACGTGATGTAAGAATACCCTCAGCCTTAACCATTCCTTCTATATCTTCAGGTGAAGTCTCCTTACGTACTAAAATTACTTTTTCTCCATCTTCTGCTGCTTCTGCTGCTTCTTCAGAAGTAAAATATACTTTACCTGTTGCTGCTCCAGGTGAAGCTGCCAGTCCTTTTGCAAGTATATCAGCTTTTTCTAGTTCTTCATCTTTAAAGTTAGGATGTAAAAGCTGGCTAATATCTTCAGGATCTATCCTCATTATAGCTGTCTCTTTATCAATCAAGCCTTCTTCTTCCATATCTACGGCTATGTTAACTGCAGCATCTGCAGTACGTTTTCCTGTTCTTGTCTGCAGGAGGAATAAATTACCTTCCTGAATAGTAAACTCTATATCCTGCATATCCTTATAATGCTGTTCTAATGTCTCAGTAACATCCATAAATTCTTCATATACTTCAGGCATCAGTTCTTTTAACTCACTAATGTCTTTTGGAGTCCTTATACCAGCAACAACATCTTCTCCCTGAGCATTAAGCAAAAATTCTCCAAATACTTTATTTTCCCCTGTAGCAGGATTTCTGGTAAATGCAACTCCGGTTCCAGAGTTTTCTCCAATATTACCAAAAACCATTGCCTGAATATTAACAGCTGTTCCTAAATCGTGTGGAATATCATTAATGTTTCTATATGATATTGCACGAGAATTATTCCAGGAACTAAAAACAGCTTTTACTGCCATTAAGAGCTGTTCATTTGGGTCCTGTGGAAACTCTATGTTAGTTTTCTTTTTAATTAATTTCTTATAATCATCAATTATATCTTTTAAATCTTCTACTGTCAGTTCAGTATCATTGTCATATCCATTCTTCTCTTTTTTCTTTTCCAGAAAATTATCAAACTGATAACCCGGTATTCCCAGCACAACATTACCAAACATCTGAATCAATCTTCTGTAGCTGTCATAAGCAAATCTCGGATTATTTGTTCTTTCTGCCAGTGCTTCAACACTCTTATCATTAAGGCCGAGGTTGAGCACTGTATCCATCATACCGGGCATAGAAATTACGGCACCGGATCTAACGGATACCAGTAAGGGGTCTTCTAGATCACCAAAATTCTTACCGATCTTTTCTTCAAGTTCTTTCATGTGTTCAAAGATACCTTCTTTTATACTTTCCTCCAGAGTTTCATCCATTTCAAGATATCTTATACAGGCCTCAGTGGTTATTGTAAAACCTGGGGGTACAGGTAATCCTATATTGGTCATCTCCGCCAGATTTGCACCTTTACCACCTAATAATGACTTCATTTCCTTTTTGCCTTCTTCAAAAGAATAGATATACTTTTTCAACAAAACCCCTCCTTTAATTAATTCAAGTCATTGACAATATCAATAATAATACTTGCTGCTTCTTCCACAGCTTTTGTAGTCATATCAATAACTGGACATCCAATTCTCTTCATTACGTTTTCTGCATAATTTAATTCTTCCATTATTTTTTCCAGTGAAACATAATCTACACTGTTGTCCAGTCCTAAAACCTTTATCCGTTCTTTGCGTATTTCAATTAAATCAACTGGGTCTATCGTTAAACCAACAATTTTTTTCTTGGGAATTTGAAATATTTGCTCAGGAACTTTTGCATCTTTAACCAGGGGAATATTTACTACTTTATAGTTTTTGTGAGCAAGATACATGCTGAGTGGTGTTTTTGAGGAACGGGAAACACCGATTAAAACAATATCTGCCTTTAATATCCCTCTTGGATCTTTACCATCATCATATTTTACTGCAAATTCTACTGCTTCAACTCGTTTGAAATAATTTTCATCCAGTTCTCTAATCAGTCCAGGCTGGCGAATCGGGTCACTGTTGAGAAATTCACTAAAAACTTTTAAAGCAGGAGTCATGATATCAATATATGGTATATCTTCTTCAGAACAAACCTTTATTAAATATTCATAAATATCGTCATTTACCATAGTGAATATTACAATAGATTTACTATTTTTAACTTCAACAATAATATCATCTATTGATTCTCTGCTTTCTACATAGGGGTATTTTTTTATTTCATAATCAATGTCTCTAAATTGTTCGGCTGCAGCTCTTGCAACCTGTTCTGCTGTATCTCCTATTGAATCAGATATTATATAAATCTGATAATTGTTTATCATGATATCACCAAACCTCAGCATATTTATTTTTAACTTTATCATTAATTATTATACCATTTTAAAGGAAAAAACTCAATGTTTTACTCTCTTCGAGAAGTTTCCGTATTTTTATTAAAATCATCTTCTGCAGACAAACGTTCCAGCAGTTTTTCTCGGTAATCGACAAATACTTTATCGGTTCTGCAGCGGGGAGGTTGAAGGTCAATCTTTAATTTGTCAGTTATTCGCCCTGGACGCCCGTTTAAAATAATAATTCTATCTGCCAAAAGAATTGCTTCTTCAATATCATGAGTAATAAATAAAATAGTCTTATCCAATTTTTCCTGAATTGATAAAATCCATTCCTGCATGGTAGTTCTTGTCAGTGCATCCAGAGCTCCAAAAGGCTCATCCAGGGCTAGAATATCATTATGTGTTAGCACTGTCCTCAAAAGAGCCGCCCGCTGACGCATACCTCCAGAAAGTTGATCAGGATAATGATTTTCAAATCCTTTCAGGCCAAAGAGGGGAATTAATTTTTCTGCTTCCTGATAAGCTTTTTGAAGATTTTCTTTTTTTATTTCAACTCCGAGCAGCACATTTTCCATTACAGTTCTCCAGGGAAACAGAAGATCTCTCTGCGGCATATAAGCAATATGTCCCCGGGTTCCAGTTATATCTTCACCTTTCAGAAATATTCTTCCTTTATCAGGTTTTTCTAAACCAACTAATATATTAAAGAGGGTACTTTTTCCACAGCCGCTCGGTCCTATTATACAGATAAATTCTCCTCTTTTAACAGATATATTTATTTCAGCCAGCACAGGCAGTAAATCATTGTTTTCTTTATAATCATAATAAATATTTTCTATTTTAAGCAGCATTTTTTCCATAATGACACCCTCTATTTTATTTACTGGACTTTCCCCATTTTTTATATACTGCTGCAAAAAGGGGAGATGCAGGAATATTGAAATTTTTAGTCAATGAATCTTAACGAAATGAAGGAAGAAA